>DAORSV010000054.1:0-10334 GCA_035443705.1 Gammaproteobacteria bacterium | reverse complement strand
TGTTAGATCTGGCTAAAAAAGGGATTGCGACGTTGATCCATAAGCAAAAAGAAGCACTTGGTTTATAAGCAAGACAATGGGGTTTATTGACCCCATTACTCCTCAAAATTTCAGGGTCTATATGAATATCGTTTTTGTGCCAGTAGGCAAGATATTGTTCTGCATTTAAATTTAATTCAGGACATGTGTCAAAGAGATCTTGTAAATGTGTTCTAATGTCGCGTTTCCCTCTGGTGACATTATCCCAGTCTGCATTATAGATTTCTGAAATATGTTCTGGTGTTACACCTAAGTCTGTTTCAATGTCTTTCCGCCAAAGATAGCAACCTTGAGCATCCATTGCTTTAAAAATGACACCGTCTACATCAAAGATGATTGTCTGCATTCCAGCATTCTAAGTCTTTAAGCTCCTAAAAAGTAGGCTGGTGTCATACAGTATTTATAAAGTTTACAAATTGATTAGTTGCGATAGGTGATCAGTATGACAAAATCATTGGAAATCCATTCTTTAACACACATTTTTAGTGATAGATGTATTTCACCGGGAGGTTACGAACAAGGTGACATTTTATTATATTTTTCAGATGATTTATAGTACTGATCACGCAATCTCTACATTGCGTATAGATGTAGATTCGTTGAAATAGATGGTTTCTAACTGAACAAATGGAACGAGCAGGTTGAATGCATCTGAGTTATTATTTTCATAGTGATGTTGTACCAACCCGGATAGCATATCGGCGAACTGAACGCCTTTATTGGAAGCGCTGTCTCTAGGAATAGTAATTAATTTTGTAGCCACATTTTTGGTGAAAAATAATTCTGTTTGTAAATAATCACTTAAGCTATCGCCAGAAGTGATCTTTATATTTCTCGGATCAGGATAGAATTCTACTTGAGTATGTTTGGCCATTTCATCGAGTAAAAGTGTTTTAATAAGGTAATTGTAAAGTTTATTAGAATCTTGTCTAATATGTTCTTGAACACGAGGTTTATAGGCAGTGATCGAACAATATTTCACTGAAGTATTTTCTTTGGAAAGTTTTTTAGCTTGCTGCGCAAAACTGACTCTTTCTTTGTTGGTCATGTAAGTCCATTTTTTTTCGATTTTTGGATCCCAAGAATGTTTTTTGTAAAGCTCTCGGATTAATCTACCTGGTAAATGTCGTTTCGCTTTGGGAACACAAACCGCGCTTATTGTTAAATACCTGCTAGAACCACCCTTACGATAAGGGGATCCAAAAGACCATCCCAAATCACCACTTTCATCCAGGAAAATAATCACTACTGCAATACACCAAAAAAGAAGAGAGAATAAAAAAGGTGGACCCTGAGGTCGACGCTCTTACAGAACGCTTACGATACCACCAAAGGCTTCGCGACTTGCTCAGGCTTTACCCACCCAAGACTTATTTTAGCAAACACTTGTTTGAGAAACAACTCGTATTAGCTCACTCGTTCGAAGCCGGATGTGGCAGCCTATTGATAAATAAGTGTAGTCTCTCTTAATAGGTTGGCCTTTTTTGCATTACAGGGCAATGGGGTCTATGACCCCATTAATGGCTATGAAGACGGTTTTGCTTTTTGGTGCAGGGTATAATTCATAGTAAAGCAATCGCAAGGCTCCATTGCTTCTTCATTACTTTAATGTTAAATCATAATCAATCGTTAACGGCGCGTGATCAGAAAAAAATTCTTCTTTGTAAATATGCGCAGAGAGAATTTTTTTTATCAGTCCCGGCGTAACCACGTGGTAATCAATACGCCAACCCACATTGTTTTCGCGCGCAGTCGGAGAACGCTGAGACCACCAAGTATATTGATCGGGTTCTTGATTCACCACTCTAAAAGCATCGACATAGCCGATAGTGTCAAACACTTTATCTAACCAAGCACGTTCTTCTGGTAAAAAACCTGAAGTTTTCTGGTTTGTTCGCCAATTTTTTATATCGATGTTTTTGTGTGCGATATTCCAATCGCCACAGAGAATGTATTCACGCCCTTTTTTTAATTGTGCGCGTAATTTTTTTTCGTATTGTGCCATAAAGTCATATTTAACGGCTTGGCGAGCTTCTCCGCTGGTTCCCGATGGGAAATAGATAGAAGCAACGCTGAGATTTTTGAAATCGGCCTGTATATAACGCCCTTCAGTATCGGCTTCTTTCCACCCTAATCCGTCTTGATGTACTTGATCGGGCTTAATGCGAGTATATATCGCGACGCCGCTATAGCCTTTTTTTTCGGCACTGCAAAAATAGGTGTAATAGCCTTGGGGGAAGAAGACCGGGTCGGTTAAGAGATGGACTTCGGCGCGGGTTTCTTGCAGGCAAATGATATCGGTATTCTGTTTAGATAGCCAGCTAAAAAAATTCTTTTTAGCAGCAGATCGGATGCCATTGACGTTAGCGGATATAATTCTAAGCATACTTAAGCTCATTACGACTGGATATGAATGTAGATAAGGGGAGCAAACATATCAGTTGACACTGTGTGATAGTCAACCTACAATGATTCATTATATCTAAAGTATTTTAATGGAATAAATCGTGCAGCTCAAGCAAAATTATTATCTTTTTCTTATCCTCGTTACGTTGATGTCGTCTGTGAGTATTTTTGCAACTGATACCTATTTACCGGCGTTGCCCGATATGGCACTGCATTTTAATTGTACACAAACAGAAATCCAATTAAGTTTTACAGTGTTTTTGTTAGGTTTGGCAGGCAGTCAGTTAATCGTCGGCGCTTTGTCCGATCGGTTTGGTCGAAAAAAAATCGTGATTTCAGGTTTTGTTCTATTCACTCTGTCTTCTATTTTGTGTGCGAATGCACATACGTTGTCACAATTTATTATATTTCGTTTACTGCAAGCTATTGGGGGTGGTGTAGGTTCTGTTACAAGCCGCGCATTGGTTGTAGATAGATACAACAGACAAGAATCGGTTAAGATTTTTTCAACGATATTTCCGATTGTAGGCTCTTCTGCGGCGATTGCACCGTTTATAGGAGGCTATCTCACCACCTTTTTTGGATGGCGATCCAATTTTTTCATGATTGCAATTTTTGGGTTAATCATATTGTTTTGCGTATTTTTGTGCCTTAAAAATAAAGTGCCGAGTGTATCCACTAAGCATCCACCGACATCGAAAAAACAGGGGTATTCGGATGTGTTAGGTAACCTGGAATTTTTGGGGTATGCCTTAATTATTGCTGCAGGATTTTGTGTGTTTCGCAGCTATTCTGTAGAGACTCCTTTTGTATTTAGTAGGCAAGGTTATGCGCCTGAAAAAATGGGACAATTTTATATCGCGCTTGCGGTTGCTTATATCGTGGGCAATTTATTTGCCAAGAAACTGATTAACAAATGGACAGTAGAATATGTACTACGAGTGGGTTTTTCCTTTTTTATTGTAGGCGGTTTGTGCATGGTGAGTTCGTTACTCATTTTTGACAACAACCCTTATGGGCTTATTGTGCCCATGGCAGTGATTACATTTGGTAATGGACTTTTATTTCCGGTGGCATCAGCAGCCGCCATGACATCTGTGCGATCGGAGCATTATGGTATTGCTTCTGGATTGCTCGGTGCGATACAGTGTGTGTTGGCCGCATTTTGTAGCAATTGGGTAGGAGAGCTGTGTCAGGGTCGCGCAGTTTCGCTGTCGTTGTTTATTGGAACGCTTATTTTGGTTGGATTTTTAAGCTATTTATTATTGATTGTTTATAAACCCAAATCAGATGTTAGCTTAACGGAGGATATCTGACATGGTTTATAGCATGACTGCCTATGCGAGTAAAAATGTATCATTGTCCGGTGGTTTTATTGCACGCTGGGAGATCCGATCGACAAACCATCGATATCTGGAAGTCTCTTTTAAATTGCCACCTTTGCAGGGAGATTTAGAATATCGGTTGCGTGACAATCTTCGTAAAATTATTACCCGTGGGAAAGTAGATTGTTTTTTAAAGTTGGATGCAGTAGAAAATAATAAGCGCGACTTGAATATTGATTTTAATTTGGTAGAGCAATTGGTGGTGGCCAGTCAAAAAATCAGCGCGCGATTCCCTGTTAACGCAGATGTCGCTGTTTTTGATATTTTGCGCATGCCTTCAGTCGTTTCTTTGCCGGAGACAGATTTGTCAGCCTTGGAAATTTCTTTGGAAGAATCTTTTCTGACGGCATTGCAGGATTTAAAAGAAACCCGTGCAAGAGAGGGCGAAAAGTTAGGTGGATATATCGAGGAGCGTTTAGTGAAAATGCATGAACGATTGAAGTCGATAACGAATAGGCTCCCAGAAATCGAAAAAGCAATGCGGATAAAATTTTATGAAAAAGTGCATGACTTACAAGTTGAAACTGACAAAAGTCGTTTTGATCAAGTGGTCGCTAACCTCATTCAGAAAATGGATATTTCAGAAGAGTTAGATCGATTAAAAGCGCATTTAACAGAAGTGGAAAGGGTTTTGAAGGATGAGAAAGTTATGGGTCGTCGATTAGATTTTTTAATGCAAGAATTAAACCGAGAATCTAACACGGTAGGCTCCAAAGCAATTGATACTTTGACTGTTCAAGATGCTATCACATTTAAAGTACTTATTGAAGAAATGCGGGAACAAATTCAAAATATCGAATAGTAGCAAGAGGAAACCTATTTGTGAAAGGATCATTATTTATTGTTGCAGCGCCTTCGGGTGCGGGTAAAACGACTTTAGTCAATGCCTTGGCAAAAACGCTTTCGGATGTCTCTATTTCTGTTTCGTACACAACCCGAAAAATGCGACCTCAAGAACAAGAGGGAGTAGATTATCATTTTGTGAGTTTGGATAAATTTAAGACCATGTTAAAACAGGGAGACTTTTTAGAGCACGCGAAAGTTTATGGCCATTTTTATGGGACATCCCGATTGTCGGTATTCGATGTGCTTCGTCAAGGGCTAGACGTTATTTTAGAAATTGATTGGCAGGGTGCAAAGCAGGTTCGTACACAATTTTTTGAAACCAAAAGCATCTTTATTTTGCCACCCTCGCTTGAAATTCTAGAAGCGCGTTTACAAAAGCGGCATTCAGATAATGCACTGATTGTTAAAGAACGTATGAATGAGGCAAGAGAACAAATATCCCATTATAAAGAATTTGATTACTTGGTTTTTAATGATAAATTTGAGGATGCTTTAGAGGACTTAAAGTCAATTGTTCGATCGCAACGAGTGTACTGGCGTCGGAGTGCTGCCCTTCGAGCTGCTACAATAACCTCATTAACTAGTTAGATAAATTATACTGAGGTTGTCGTATAAAAAAGGGAATATGGTGTATGATGGTGATCTATTAAATTGATTGAGGTTTTAAAATGGCACGTATTACGATAGAAGACTGTTTAGAGAAAGTGGGCAATAGATTCAAATTGGTTTTAATAGCCGCTAGGCGTGCAAGAAAATTGGCTTTAGGCGGCACAGAGCCTATTGTGCCCTGGGAAAATGATAAAGCTACCGTTGTCGCGCTCCGGGAAGTGGCCGCAGGACTTTCTACTGAGATGACGGTCGAGGAAGAGAAGGTTGAATCAATTTGATGAACTTTGTCAAAAACTGAAAGGCTATTTAGCAGAAGACCAAGTTGTAGAAATCAGCAAAGCCTATCTAGTCTCTGCAAAAGCGCATGAGGGACAACAACGCTATTCGGGTGAGCCCTATATTTCGCATCCGGTTGCTGTTGCAAGAATCCTTGCCGACATGAACATGGATACAAAAAGCATTATTGCAGCGATATTGCACGATGTCTTAGAAGATACCCTCATCGATAAAGCGACTATTATCGAACAATTTGGTGAAGAGGTGGCAGAGCTCGTAGACGGGGTTAGCAAACTTGAACAAATTAATTTTGAGAGTCGCGTAGAAGCACAAGCCGAAAATTTACGTAAAATGATGTTGGCTATGGCACGTGATATCCGTGTTATCTTGATAAAGCTCGCTGATCGTTTACATAATATGAGAACCCTAGAAGCAATGCCACTCGATAAGCGTCGGCGCATTGCTAAAGAAACACTCGAAATTTACGCGCCTATCGCGAATCGTTTGGGTATGAATAATTTTCGAATTGAATTTGAAGATATCGGTTTTTCATTTTTATATCCTGTTCGGTATCGCGTTCTTAAAGATGCTGTTCGAAAAGCGAGAGGGAATCGCAAAGAACTCATTCAAGATTTAGAATTCAATATCAAAAATAGATTAACACAAGAAAATATCGCCCCTTTTGTTATCATGGGGCGAGAGAAACATTTGTACAGTCTTTATAAGAAAATGCGAAAAAAAGATCTTTCGTTGTCAGAGATCATGGATGTCTATGCCATTAGGATCTTAGTTGAGAAGGTAGATGATTGCTATCGTGTTTTGGGTGTTGTTCATAATACCTATAGGCCTGTGCATGGCAGATTTAAAGATTATATTGCTATTCCTAAGGCCAATGGTTACCAATCACTTCATACAACCGTATTAGGGCCCTATGGCGTGCCTATAGAAATACAAATTCGCACAACCGACATGGATCGTATGGCAGAAAATGGAATTGCTGCGCATTGGTTATATAAATCTACAGAAGGTGTTGCGGGAACAGCAGAAATGCGTGCGAGAGAATGGCTCAAAGGCATTTTGGAAATTCAGAAAAATACTCGAAATTCCATGGAATTTATTGAACATGTTAAAGTCGATCTTTATCCGGACGAGGTTTACGTTTTCACTCCTGGTGGAGATATCCTTTCGTTACCCAGTGGTGCTACCGCCGTAGATTTTGCCTATGCTGTTCATACAGATGTTGGAAATGCCTGTATTGCGGTTAAAATAGACAGACGGTTAGTACCCTTAAGTTCAAGAATTAATAGTGGTCAGACGGTAGAAATTATTACAGCGATGGGTGCACATCCTAATCCCGCTTGGCTAAGTTTTGTCGCTACCGGAAAAGCGCGTAGTAACATTCGCCATTGGTTAAAAACGCAACAAGTGAGTGAGGCCAGAATACTGGGCAAGCGCCTAATTGAACGCGCATTGGTTTCGTTATCGCTGTCGTTAGAAGAAGTTTACGAAAACCGGATTAAGACAGTTTTGCAAGAATTAAGTTTAGAAAACTTTGATCAGTTATGTGAAGAAGTGGGTTTAGGTAATCAGCTTGCACCGTTAGTTGTAAGGCGTTTAGTGTCTGATTTGCCCGTGGAAGAGTCTCATCTTGTTTATCCGTTAGCGATTCGTGGCACAGAAGGGATGGTGGTTTCTTATGCAAAATGTTGCAGACCCATTCCTGGAGATATTATTGCAGGATTTTTAAGTGCAGGGCGAGGAATTGTAATACACAGAGAAGGATGCAAAAATCTTGCCGAAAAACAGAAGTCGCCTGAAAAATATATTTTTATTCAATGGTCAGATAAGGTGATAGGCGAATTTCAAATTGAATTGCGTATTGAAGTTTTAAGTGAGCGAGGCGTTTTAGCAATATTAGCAAATAAATTATCCGAGAATGAGGCCAACATTCAAAATGTACATATTGATGAAAGAGATAGCCGTCATCATACCATTACATTTTTGTTAAGTATTCAAAATCGCAATCATTTAGCAAAGTTAATTCGACAATTGAGACAAATAGAAATTGTAACACATGTTGTTCGAGTGAAATAAAAAAAGGGGGTATTCAGCATGAAATTAGACGAATATTTATCGAATTTAGATGCTGAAACAGAACCGATGGTAGAGCGAATTATGCAATGGGCAAATATCAATACGAGTTCTTTTAATGTGCCAGGATTAGAACGTATGGCAGCTGTATTAACACAAGAATTTTCTGTATTGGAATGCGAAGGTAATGCGTTTTCACTACCGCCCATAGAGCATGTGGATTCCATGGGTATCAGCAAGCGTATTGATATAGGACCTGCACTACGATTTTGGAAGCGGCCAGAAGCACCCGTTCAAGTGTTGTTGGTGGGACATATGGATACCGTATTTGAGTTAGAACATCCTTTTCAGGTTGCGATCCGAAAAGATGAACGTGTTTTGCAAGGGCCGGGCGTGACAGATATGAAAGGCGGCATTTGTATTATGTTAGAGGCTTTAAAATTGTTTGAAAAAAGCCCAAATGCGAGTCAATTGGGATGGGAAGTCATTATCAATCCCGATGAAGAAATTGGGTCCTTTGGATCAGGTCCACTTTTAGAAGAGCGCGCGAAGGCTCATCATGTAGGATTGCTTTTTGAGCCAGCGATGGATGATCAAGGTACTTTAGCCGGCGATCGCAAAGGGTGTGGTAATTTTGTTTTTATTGTGCATGGGCGCGCTGCACATGCAGGACGCGCTTTTGAT
This sequence comes from Gammaproteobacteria bacterium, assembly GCA_035443705.1. Taxonomy (GTDB): domain Bacteria; phylum Pseudomonadota; class Gammaproteobacteria; order UBA6186; family Azoamicaceae; genus CADEGZ01. Next base: position 1,998 of record DAORSV010000054.1, on the reverse strand, counting down.
CAAGGTCGCAATGCGATTGCGATGTTGGCCGAGGTTATTACACAAGTCGATGCGTTAAATGGTCAGCGCGATGGTGTAACGCTTAATGTTGGTCACGTACAAGGGGGAGGCGCTACCAATGTTGTTCCACCATTGGCAATTTGTCGTTTAGATGTTCGGATCAAACAAACCGACGATCATGCTTGGGTATTAGATCATTTAAATGCGATTACAGCCGCTGCAAATCAAAAAAAAGGCTTTAAAACAGAATTGAAAGGCAGTTTTAATCGAAAACCAAAAGCGCTTGTAGGCAAAACAAAAGCACTCTATGACTTACTCGCAGAAGTTGGCCAAGAATTGGGTGATACCATTTCTTGGAAACCCAGTGGCGGGTGTTGCGATGGCAATAATTTATCGGATGCAGGCTTACCTAATATTGATACCTTGGGTGTTTGTGGGGGTAATATTCATAGCGATGAGGAGTATTTATTGGTGGATAGCTTGGTGCCAAGAGCAAAACTAACTGCAGCGTTGTTGTTGCGCTTAAGTGAGGGAAGATTTAACTAACATAGAGCGCTCTTAAATAAAAAAGAAAACAAGTATGTGTGTAAAAAAAATATTGAATGCTTTAAATATTATTGTGATGATTGTTTTTTCATCAAATATTTTTGCCATTGAATGGAGAAACAAGATTCAAATATTAAAGACATCGCCTGTTAAAAGTACTATTTTCATGCGCGATTTTTTAATTTCAAAGGGACAAAAAGCAAATTTTGATAATAAAGTCACGCTCATTACTTTGGAAGATGGAACTAAAGCGGTGTTTAAACCTGTTCTCCAGCATGATTTAGGAGATGCACATGCAGAGGTTGCGGCTTTTAAGGCTGCGCAGTTTCTTGGTTTTCCGGAAATTCCACCCACAATCATTCGAAAAATTAAGAATGAAATTGGATCCTTACAGCTTTATGTTGAACCCACGGTCGATAGTCTTCAGCCGGGGGTATATGAAGAAACTTTAAAAAAAGTTTCACCAGAAGACTTAGCCAATCTTAAGTTGTTTTATTTTGTTTTTGGCCAATGGGATACGGGCCCACAAAACCTTATCATCAGGAAAGAATTGGATGGTATTCATTTTGTAGCCATTGATAACAGCGGGATTAAAAACCGCCAGTATGTTCACTATGGTGAACTTCCTTTTGTAAGAATTTGTTATAGTGATGTTCTGGATACAAAAGACTGGCATTTGCCTTTTCCGTATGAAAAAGTGAAAATCCTCAATAACACACGTTTTGAAAAGCTTTCAGAAATTTTTGGCGATAAATTTCCAAAGAAAATACTTAAAAATTTATCAAAGTATACGGCTCCACTGCCGTATGCTATTTACAAAAATAGTCTTTGGATACAATTCCATAAGGCTGATCCCGCTTTCTTGATTTCACATACAATCGTATATCCTAAAAAAACAATAGACACGCTTAAGCGGCTTAATAAAAAAGAGTTGAATCAAATTTTTTCAGAAGCGCAAGGTTTGGATTTTCTAACTAAGGATTATATAGAAGCTATTTTAGAACGCCGCGATCAGGTGATTAAAGCCTATGAAAGTGTAAACGATAAAAAAATACCAATATAAAGAATTTATATTAATACTTGCATTTCAATAAGAACAGTCAATCAATTTTAATACTGCGAAATTCTTCCGATAAGTTCCTTTGATAAACTCTCTGCGTCGGGTAATTCTTGCTATTCTTTTAAATTATAAGAGAGAGATTGACCCGATGGCATTTATGCAGACAGTGTCTGCAGAATTGGAAGCTATACAAATATATAGCCGTTAAACTAAGTCTTGTGGTTGAATTTCAACCACGATATGGTTATAATTCAACCATGATACAAAGAAACATCTGATTTTAAATGGCTAAAAGTATTGCAAGAACTGACCGGCATCCGTTTTATTTGTGGCATAATTTTTTATACGGGTGATCAGATTATTCCTTTTGGGGAACACTTATTTGCTATGCC
>DAORSV010000053.1:7831-10532 GCA_035443705.1 Gammaproteobacteria bacterium | reverse complement strand
ACGGGCGGACACCGCCATTGCCATATCCAGCCACACGCCCACCTGGAAACTCAAGGGTCACTTCTCTTTTATATCCTAAGATTAATAAGGTTTCGTCGTAAAACTTGCAGCTTTCTTCATAGTTTTTAACCGCAAAAGAAACATGATCGAGCATTTGCTAACCCTCTATATCTATCGAATGAATATAGCATCGTAGCGCAATTGTATTCAGCAATACAATGGTCAAGCAAAAACTGTGATGCTTTGTTAAAACATAACGAAGGCGCCAATGCCATAAGTCCAGGAATCTTTAAGTTTGGCTGTATAGGTTCGACTTGTGTAGTTTTGAGTAATATTATTAAACCGGGATGTATTTTCCCAAACTACAGTAGTACGGATACCAAACGAGTCCGAAAACATTTTTTGCACACCGCCCCCAAGGCGTAATACACTTTTTCTTTGCTTAAATTTTATTTGCTCGCGGAATGCGCCGCCACCGGCTATCGGATTACTTCCTGCATATTTTAATCTAACTTCCAGGCTTGACAACCCTGCTATGCCTATCATGCTCATCTGGCATTCGTTACTAATGGGTAAAAAACCAATCACATTTAAATTCCAGCCTTTAATTTGTCTAGTCCCCGTTTCATTCTGAGCACCCAGCCCACCAGCTTGGCCAAGCCTAGTCACAGCAGAGAAAACATCTCGATCTTTTTTGTTTGCCACCTGGTGCCCAACTTCAAATCCAAAATATTTATTTACTTTAAAACCCAAATAAAAATTTCCCTGTATGGATTCTTTTTTAAATAAATCATCCCCAAATCCTTGTTTAAACGGCATTTTTCGGATTTGCACATCCCCGCCAATATACGGAGCACACTCCCGTTCTGTTGCCGCTAAAATTTTGGGCGCAACAAAAAAAATAAAAACTAAAAAAACTGATCTTATTTTTACTCTACAATACATAAATGCTCCCACGTCTATCCAAAAATTTTTTTAACCAGAGGATGATTTAACTGCTGGCTTTTTACTTGCAACTCTGCTTGAGCCACTTTAAACCCCTCCTGCAGCTCTTGAAGTTCAAGTTTTAATCCGGGGTATTTTTTAACGGGACTGCCCTCAGCGTAACCCTGCAGAACACTCTGTGCTTCCGTCAATCTTTCCTGCAATTCAGATTGAACAGATAATTTTTCCGTTTCTTTTTGTGCCAGTTGCTCCTGGAGTTCGACTTTTTCTCTGTTCAGTGCTGCTGCTGCTTCTGCTACACTGCGATTCCTAGCTTCTGCATTCTGTAATTCTGCTCTTAATGATATCTCTTGTTGCTGTAACTGGTTTTCCAAGACGACTTTTCCCTCTGTCAATGTTTTTATTTCGAGCACTGATTCCTCTAATTGACTCTGTAGGGATTGTAATTTCATATCTAGAGACAACAATTGGACTTCAGTAGATGCTTTTTTATTTGTCTCTTGCTGCAATGTTGCCTGAATTTCGGTTATCCGTTCCTGCAATTTTTTCTGTTCGGTTACTTCTGCCGTCAGCGCTGCTACGTTTTCTGACAAAGTACGATTTTGAGCTTCTCCTTCCTGTAATTGTCTTTTTAATTTTTCGTTTTCAATGCTAACCGCATCTAGCTGCGCCCTAAGGGCTTGTGACTCGGCTTCTAAAGACGACAATGCGGATTGGGCAGACGCTTTTCCCGCTGTCTCTTGGTGCAATTCTTGCTGAGATGGTTTTTTTTGTGTTTGCTCTTGCCCTGACAGACTATCATAGCTAGGAGGCTCTTTGTCCTGTAATTGTTTTTGTAATTGTTCGTTTTTACCCTTAGCGAGCTCTAGTTGAACTTTAGCGTCAACTATCTCTTCCTGAAGCGTTTTTAAAATAGACGATAATACGGCTTGAGCGGACGTTATTTGCGCTTTCTCTTTCTCCAGTTCAGCGTTTTTGCTATTTAGTAATTTTACCCTTTCTAATAAAAGGTTATTTTGAGTCCCTATTGCCTCTAATTGTTCTATTGCAGCGTTAGTCAAATCTAACGGCTCTTTAAGACCTTCTGATTGAACGCATAAAACCGACGGTTCAAAATTAGAGCCAACTTCTACAATTATTGAGGAAACATCTGAGTCTCCGTTAGTCTCTGTTTCTTTTGTTTCTTTTGTTTCTTTTTTAGCTTTAGAACCCTCTTCACGGATTAAAAGAGGTTTAGTTGCATCATTAGTTGCATCATCAGCTGCATCATCTGTTATGCAGCAACTACCACCCAACACTCTAAGCAGAAACATAATACCATCCCCCCCTGTTTTATTTTTTCTAAGTCGATAGACGACCCACATACTATATGCCGAAGACTTTACCACAAAATAAATTTAAATGTATACACATTTTTTTTAGGCAATATTGTTACGATCTTGTTTTGACTATTTTAAAATTCGAATTTGACTCGGGCAACCTACTGAATATGTGCTAATATCCCGTCTAATTCTTCTAGATTATTATATTGAATAATCACACGCCCTTTACCATTTTGCCCATGCACCACTTCAACAGAAGCCCCTAACTTTTCGGACAACGAATTTTCTAATCGCTGAACATCGGGATCTCTGGGTATCTGCTGTTGGGATTTTGTTTTAGTTGTAGCACCTGCGTCAGACACTTTTTGTAACAGATGTTCAACTAACCGTTCGGTTTCGCGCACAGAAAGACCTTTATTAACAACCACTTCTGC
>DAORSV010000053.1:0-7731 GCA_035443705.1 Gammaproteobacteria bacterium | reverse complement strand
TTTTCATCGGAAACTTCTTTGACAACCACCGGCACTTTGGCTAAACCGGCCATTTGCGCCGCACGCCAACGACGTTCTCCCGCAATAATTTCGTAGTGATCTTCGCCCGTTTTTCGAACCAAAATAGGCTGAATAATCCCTTGTGATCGAATAGAATCCGCCAGTGTTTCCAGCTCTGCTTCGCGCATAATACGTCGCGGCTGATAACGCCCCGGCGCTAACTGTTTAACAGCTAGCTCCAAAACACCGTGATGTACCGTTTTTGCAGGGTCTCTTTCCGGTAAGGGGATCGCACGCGCAGCGCCCAACAATGCTTCTAGCCCTTTTCCTAATCGATTTTGCGACATCGTATTCCCCCCTAAACCACAACAGCCTGTGCTGTTGCTTGATTTGAATGATTGGGTTGATATTGTTTTAACATCTCCCTGGCAAGCGCCATATACGCCTCTGAGCCACGAGAACGCTCATCATATGATATAATCGAAACACCATGACTCGGCGCTTCTGCTAATCGAATATTCCGCGGGATGACCGTTTGATAAACTTTATTACCAAAATGCGCAACCAATTGCGCAGAGATCTCGGTAGACAATCGATTACGTGGATCATACATGGTTCTTAAAATGCCTTCGATTTCCAAGGCGGGATTTAATCCACTTCTAATTTGTTCGATAGTGCTCATCAAAGCCGTTAAGCCTTCTAACGCATAATATTCGCATTGCATCGGAATAATGACAGAATCCGCCGCCACAAGGGCATTTAAGGTAAGCATATTCAACGAAGGCGGGCAATCAATGATCACCCAATCAAATTCTGCTCGAACAGAATTGATTGCATTTTTTAAAATCATTTCTTGATGAGGCTTCATTAATAAAGCTACTTCTGCGGCGGTAAGATCGGCGTTTGCAGCGAGTAATGCGTAACCTGAGGGCGTTTTACGTATTATCGCATTCTGAATAGTGACCTCTTCTTGTAAAACTTCATTAACCGTATATTTCAGCTGATTTTTAATCGCGCCACTACCCATAGTGGCATTCCCTTGAGGATCTAAATCAATTAATAAAACTTTATATTTATTATGTGCATCACGCTGATGTGCCGCCAAAGCCGCCGCCAGATTAACAGCGCTGGTCGTTTTACCAACTCCGCCTTTTTGATTTGCAAAGGCTACCACTCTATTTGGCACCAAAGTCTCCTTTTTGTGTGATACTCATAAAAACCAAGGTGCGTTCTGCTTCTATCCCAGGAATTTGCACAGACGCCATTTTTTCTATTCTATAATCTGATGAGACCTTTTCAACCTCTACTTGATCGATAATACCCTTCATTGCAACCAATTGACCATCGGGTTTACACAGATGCTGAGACAAATGCGCAAAGTCAGATAAAGAGGCAAATGCCCGCGAGACAATCCAATCAAACAAGACTTCTGGCCGATACTTTTCTACACGATCGCATACCGCGATAACATTGCTCACTTTTAAAGATAATATCACATGTTGAACAAAGGCAATTTTCTTTTGATTGCTGTCTAGTAGCACGAAGGACTGTTCAGGTCTACAGAGCGCCAGCAGAATTCCAGGCAAACCCGCACCTGTGCCGACATCCAACACAGAAACGCGTCCTTCTGGTCTATTTTTACAAAAAGCCTCAAAATAAGGCAATAAAACCAAGCTATCTAACACATGTCGCTTAACCATCTCGAGTGGGTCGCGAATGGCGGTCAGATTATGCACCGCATTCCATTTAACCAGTAATTCAATATACTCAACGAATTGAAGTTGCGTTGATTCTAGAATACTGAGATTTGCAGCAGAAAGCCCTTCTGAAAGCGCTTTAATTAAAATCGCTTTCTTTATCACGCAAATGACCTCGCTTTTTTAAATACACTAATAACAAAGAAATCGCCGCCGGTGTAACACCCGGGATACGGGCTGCATGCCCGATGGTTTCGGGCTGAACACTTGTTAATTTTTCTAAAATTTCTGTCGATAGTCCAGTGATTTTTGAATAATCCATATTTTTGGGTAAATGCAAAACCCCATACTTTTCTTGTCGCGCAATTTCTCGCGTTTGAGCATTAATATACCCTTCGTATTTAATTTGCACTTCAATTTGTTCTGCAACAAGCGGATCTAATACCCCTGGGCCAAATTCTGGACGTGCAACCAAGTCTTTATACGAAACCTCGGGGCGTCGCAATAGATCAAAGGCTCTTAATCCACGCAAACGCTCTGTTTCTTGCAAAATTGCTTCTTGTTTTTCTTGAAAAGCACGCCATTGCGTTTCACCCAGTATTCCTAACTGGTGTGCAAGGGTTGTTAGACGCAGATCTGCATTATCTTCTCTTAAGATTAAACGATATTCGGCGCGGCTGGTAAACATACGATATGGCTCTTTTGTGCCTAGCGTAATTAAATCATCGACCAAGACGCCTAAATACGACTCGCTGCGCTTAGGTATCCAAGGTTCTTTATCAAGCGCCATACACGCGGCATTAATGCCTGCTAATAATCCTTGGGCACCCGCTTCTTCATAACCGGTTGTGCCGTTAATTTGCCCTGCAAAAAAGAGCCTGTTCAGCGGTCGTGTTTCGAGCGTTGCCTTAAGATCACGAGGATCAAAATAATCATATTCAATCGCGTATCCCGCACGTGTAATGTGAGCATTTTCTAAACCCCGAATAGAACGCACAAGTTTAAATTGTGTTTCAAAAGGCAAACTGGTCGAAATACCATTGGGATAAACTTCATAGGTTTCTAAACCCTCGGGTTCTATAAAAATTTGATGCGCAGTTCGATCGCTAAAGCGAACCACCTTATCTTCAATAGAAGGACAATAACGTGGACCTATACCCTCAATAGCACCTGTAAATAGCGGCGAATATTTGAGATCTTGTTGGATAATATCATGCGTTTGTTGATTGGTATGTGTAATAAAACAAGAAACCTGTTTAGGATGATCGGCTACTTTTCCAAAAAAAGAAAATGTCGGTGTAGGTTCCGTTCCTTTTTGTTCTTCTAGAATAGAAAAATCAATACTCCTGCCATCTATGCGTGGTGGAGTTCCTGTTTTTAATCTCCCAACACGTGGATGTAATTCGCGTAATCGATCGGCCAATGCAATAGAAGGAGGGTCGCCTGCACGCCCGGCAGCATGTTGCCGAGTACCAATATGAATTTTTCCACCCAAAAAGGTACCGGTCGTTAACACAACTGCTTTCGCAAAAAAACAAATGCCGCCCTGTGTTACAACCCCTTTCACGTCAACACCCTCAACAATAATATCATCAACGGCCTGTTGAAAAAATGCGAGGTTGGGTTGGTTTTCGACAATCGATCGAATCGCTTGTTTATATAAAACCCGATCTGCTTGTGCACGTGTTGCACGTACCGCAGGTCCTTTGCTTTGATTTAAGATTCTAAATTGAATCCCGCCTAAATCTGCAGCACGTCCCATCGCGCCACCCATCGCATCGATTTCTTTCACTAAATGTCCTTTCCCAATCCCTCCAATGGCGGGGTTACAAGACATTTCTCCAACGGTTGCAATATTATGTGTTAATAATAGGGTATTAGCGCCCATTCTGGCCGCAGCCAATGCGGCTTCGGTACCCGCATGGCCACCACCCACAACAATTACATCGAACTGTTTTTCGTAATTCATTTATTTTCCTATTAGTCCCTGCAAAAACAGAGCTTGCCAGATAATTATTTTGATTCGCTGCTGAACTCGCTGCGCTCAAACATGCATCCGCTCACCAAAATAATTATCTGGCAAGCTCTGTTTTTACATAAAGACTTATTTCCCAATACAAAACTCAGAAAAAATTTTGCCCAATAAGTCATCGCTCGAAAATTTTCCTGTAATACGATCGAGCGCCAATTGCGCTAATCGTAATTCTTCCGCCAACAATTCGCCCGCTTTAAATTCGTGCAGCTGTCTTTCGCCCGCTATCAAATGCTGTTTTGCCTCTGAAAGTGCTTCCAAATGCCGCCGCCGTGCCATAAAATTCCCTTCCGACACGCTATCGAAACCCACCGATTTTTTGAGATGTTCTTTAAAAAGAGAAAGCCCCTCTCCCGTCTTAACAGAAAGATGGATAACCGTGTGATCTGATTTTTTGTTCAAGCTCGGCATTGCTCCCCATTTATCGATTTTATTCATCAAAACCGTCATACCGATATTTTTAGGAAAAACCGCTATCCACTCTGAAAATAATAGCGTAGGCTGTGTTTCTGTTGTCGTTGCACCATCCACTACCAACACCACATGATCTGCTAAAGAAACTTCTTTAAGTGCGCGTGCAATGCCTTCTTTTTCCACAGGATCAGCACCCACTCTTAAACCCGCGGTATCAACCAATTGCACCAACAGTCCATCGATCACAATCTGCTCACGTAACACATCGCGCGTTGTGCCCGGTATATCGGTTACAATAGCAGCATCTGTACCCGATAACGCATTCAAAAGACTGGATTTTCCGGCGTTTGGGTGACCGACAATCACAACCCGTGCCCCGTCTGACCTTAATGATCCTTGAAAAGCTTTTTCCTGAATCGTTTCTAATTCTGCCATTAATGCTTTCAACGTCACACAAATGCGATCGTCTTTTAAAAAATCAATTTCTTCTTCTGGAAAATCGATAGCCGCCTCAACATGCATGCGAAGCTTAATTAATTTTTCAACCAGTGTTTGAATAGCATCCGAAAACACTCCCTGCAGAGATCGGAGCGCACTTTTAGCCGCTTCTTTTGAGCTTGCATTAATGAGATCGGCAATGGCCTCTGCTTGGCAAAGATCAATCTTATTGTTTAAATAGGCACGTAACGAAAACTCACCAGGCTCGGCATTCCGTGCGCCCGCGTCGATCGCTGCCTGCACTAAGAGATCCATAATCACAGGTCCGCCATGACCTTGTAACTCTAAAACATCTTCACCGGTAAAAGAATGTGGCGCTTTAAATAAAAGTGCTATGCCGCGATCGATGCCTTCGTTATTTTTATCTAAAAATAGAAGATGTTTGGCCTCACCGACCGAGGGCAAACGCCCTAAAATTTTCTGTGCTATCTCTGTTGTTTTAGAGCCAGAAATGCGGACAACACCCACGCCACCTCGGCCTCTGGGTGTTGCTTCTGCAACAATAGTATCGGCATCATTTTGTTCCATGACGCAATGAGAGTTCTATTCTTCGTGTAATAAACCATTGCTGTGCGATAGAAAGCACATTATTAACAAACCAATATAAAACCAATCCAGATGGAAAATTTAAAAAGAGCACGGTAAAAACAACCGGCATCAGCATCATCACTTTAGCCTGCACTGGATCGGGTGGCGCTGGGTTTAGCTTTTGTTGCACCAACATACTGAGCCCCATCAAGATAGGCAGAACATAATAGGGATCTTTACCTGACAGATCTGTAATCCAAAAATAAAATGGTGCCTCTCTTAACTCCACGCTACCCAGTAATACATAATACAACGCAATGAATACCGGAATTTGAACGAGCACAGGCAAACAACCGCCTAACGGATTTATTTTTTCCTTTTTGTAGAGTTCCATCATGCCTTGGCTATATTTTTGCTTATCATCACCAAATCGTTGTTTTAAAGCTTCGAGCTTTGGCTGCAATTTTCGCATATTGCCCATTGAGCGATAACTGCTGGCAGAAAGCTTATAAAATAAGGCTTTAATGATAATTGTGGTTAGAATAATCGCAAGTCCCCAATTGCTCGTCAACTGAAAAGCTTTCTTTAACAACCAAAAAATGGGCTGACAAATAGGCCACAAAATACCGTAATCGACAGCTAATTCAAGACCCGGCGCTAATTTTCCGAGATCTTCTGTAATTTCAGGTCCTGCATATAATTGAGCTTTAATACTTTTTTCTTCTCCTCTGCCAACCGTTAATACAGACTCTACAAATCCAACACTGTAAATATCATGCTCTAGCGAGTTGGTTTGGTACTGACTGGTTACACCGGATGACGGCACCCAAGCACTAACAAAATAATGCTCAACCATAGCCGCCCAACCGCCCTGTACAGATTCTTCTAATGGTTTGTCAGCAATATCCTTAAAACTGATTTTTTTATACGGTGTTTCGGGTGTGTGAATTGCAGCGCCGGTAAAGGTTTGTACACCCAGAAACCCGCCACTGGTATCTTTTCCGGCTTTTCGTTTTAGACGCGCGTAAAAGCTGCCTTTATAATCTTCTTTGCCTTTATTATAGATAAGATATTCCACATCGACGATATACGACCCGCGATGAAAAACAAAGCGCTTAATGACATCAACAGCTGTTCCGGCGGTAGTTTTAAGATCAACAATTAAATCGGTTTGATTGTCTTCAAGCTGATAACTCGCCTGATGTGTCTCATATTTTGCTCTACCGACCCCCCGTTTATCTGGCCCTTGTTCGCCAGTTAATCCAGATTGTGCAACATAATAGCGTTTATCCGAGTTGTCGAATAAAACAAAACCCTGTCCAAAGTTGTTCTCGTCTTCTGCATAGGTAGTTAATATTAATTGTGTAATATCACCGCCCAGTTTATCGATTTTTACATTCAATACATCCGTTTTAATTTGAATTTCGCGATCGAGAGAATATGTTTGGGAAACAAAAGGCGCTTGTTCAAGAACCGATTTTCCTTGTCCAACTTCAGGGATCTCTTTGTCATCCATTCGAGCCTGATTTTCGAACTGTGTTCCCGATTTATTGTGAGAAATAATTGGTATTGTCACAGACTCTTGCTTCCAGGCGTTATAAAGCAACATGCCGATTAAAACAATCAGTGCAAATAGTAAAAAACGAATATTTTGGGTTGTCACATCAACTCCTTACGCTAAGGGTACGGGATCATCAAAGCCCACGCAGCCTGGATGGCATCGCAGCAGTCTTCGTGTTGCTAAAAAAAAGCCTTTTAAAAATCCAAATCGAGCCAATGCTTCGAGAGCATACGCAGAACAGCTCGGATAAAAACGACAGTGATTACCAATCAAGGGGCTTATACAATACTGATAAAATCGAATAATAAAAATCATGCCCTTTGCCATTGTGCGATTAAATCTTGCCATTGTTGTACTAAACAATCTAAAAAGAGTGCGTTGGGCGCCGAAGGTAGCGCACACCGTATTAACACAATCACATCGAGGCCCGTCAATTGACATTGATTTATCCTAAAACTTTCTCTGATCAATCGCCGAATCGCATTGCGACGTACTGAGCGACGTATAATTCGTTTAGCAACAATCACACCGAGCCTTGCGCCATCACGCTCGTTTGGGCGAGCGAGCATTGTAAAGTATGCTGATCTTGCACGTATTGGCTCTCTAAAGACAGCTTGAAATTCCAGAGGCGTTTGTAAGCGTTCGTTTTTAGAAAACGTTAGTTTTTTAGATTGCAACCTTAAGCGGCCAGCTTTTTACGACCCTTTTGGCGCCGATTTTTTAAGACAAGACGTCCACCTTTGGTTCGGCTTCTAACCAGAAATCCGTGCTTTCGCTTACGGCAAATTTTGCTCGGTTGATATGTTCTTTTCATGACGGCTCCCGAAATCACTTTGTTTAGCAGTAAGTCGGTCACTTTATAGGATGTTGATTCCGGTGTCAAATATCGTATCGCCTTGCTTCATTGGGTGTATAGCCCCAGCACAATCAGCAATTCTATCCTTATCAATCATAATAAAAGAATAAGAAAGATCTTAAAGCTTATTATGGTGATTACTGAG
>DAORSV010000052.1:0-10907 GCA_035443705.1 Gammaproteobacteria bacterium | reverse complement strand
AAACTGGGGCGAACGACGGGGCTTGAACCCGCGACCACCGGAATCACAATCCGGGACTCTACCAACTGAGCTACGTCCGCCATTGAACAGATAAGTAAATCATTACAAATTCTAATTTCTCGTCTCCAACCATTAGCACTATGGTGCGCCCGGCAGGACTCGAACCTGCTACCCCCAGCTTAGAAGGCTGATGCTCTATCCAGATGAGCTACGGGCGCCAGGATAATGGTCGGGGCAGGGGGATTCGAACCCACGACCCCCTGCTCCCAAAGCAGGTGCGCTACCAGACTGCGCTATGCCCCGATAAGTCGTCTTCAATCACTAAATTAGAATAGTGATGCCCATTGTGCCATATTAGCTGCCTACCCACAATCGCAATAATTGCCTTATCAATAAATTGCCTTCTAGGGGCATATAATCTTATGATGACTTTGTCCAAATTATCATCAGCTTAAAGAACTTGAGGAGACTATGCCCGCACAAATTCTAAATGGTACCCTGATTGCTGAAAAAGTTCAGCAACACGTTAGCCAACGTATTAAAAATTATTTAACCAATGGAAAACGCGCACCAGGACTTGCTGTTATTCTGCTTGGAAATGCACCTGCGTCGGAAATCTACGTCAATCGTAAACTTGCCGCTTGCCAAAAAGTTGGGATAGTTTCACAACATTATCGGCTCAACGTTTCAACCTCACAAACAGAATTAATAAAGCTTATTGACAAACTAAATAATGATCCCACGATAGATGGCATATTGATCCAATTGCCCTTACCTGATCATATTACAACGCAACCTGTGCTCGAACAGATCCGAATTGATAAAGATGTCGATGGTTTTCATCCCTATAATTTAGGAAGACTGGCTCAAAAAAAACCTTGCCTTCGGCCTTGCACACCCGCAGGGATCATGGAACTTTTAAAATCAACCCATATCGATTTAAAGGGAATGGATGCGACCGTGGTTGGCGTGTCTAACATTGTAGGCCGACCCATGATCTTAGAATTGCTGATGGCAGGTTGCACTGTCACTGCCGCTCATCGATTTACCCGAAATCTAAAAAAGACCGTTGAAAATGCCGACCTGTTGGTTGTAGCCGCTGGGCAACCTGGTCTAATTAAGGGTGATTGGATAAAACACGGTGCGATAGTGATTGATGTTGGCATGAATCGCATGGATAATGGACAATTAATCGGTGATGTTGAGTTCGAGAAGGCTTTAGAACGGGCAAGCTTTATCACCCCTGTGCCCGGTGGTGTCGGACCCATGACGGTTGCAACGTTACTATCGAATACCTTGTATGCATACGAATGGATAATGGAAAAATGAAATATTGGCTCTTAGAAAAACTGAAAAATTTACCTTTTATTAAAAAAAAGGCAAAAGCTGCCCCCATTCAGTCAACCGATGAGGAAGACCTCGCAGAACAAGAATTATGGTGGGGAACTTTTTTAATTGAAGAGGAGCAATCGCGCTTTTTTAAAATTGGTCAGCTTGTCACCTGTGTTGATCGCTTTAACCACAAATGGCACATCACAACCTATCACGAAGGCGAACAACCCTTCAAAACCTTTGCAGCACAAACATCTAACACAATAAATTTAAAACCAATGCTACCCGACCGTGCCTTACTTTCTCTGTTAGATCGCCCCTGTTATATTCCGTTAGGTGAGACATTGCGCGTTTATATCAGTGTCCCGCTTTGGATACAAATTAGTGCTGGAAACCCCATAACCATACTGGATGAATTCGCAACAGAAACTTTGGCGGACACTTGGTTTGGTAAAAGCACACGAGCAGGAGAACTCTGTTACAACAATCCCATACACGGTTCGCCCCGTTTAGAAGATCTACCACAAGATTCTACCCATGCGATTATTCCGGTATCGATTGAAAATCGTACAAAAGGAACAAATTTGTTACACGAATTAAAAATTCCTCTCGACAATCTCGCCCTTTATAGCGACAAAAAAAATCGACTGTGGACAGAGGATGTGCATCTGTGCCAAGAAGACACAAACAGCCTCGAGACCTTGACCGTAAAAAACGCTCCATTACCCTTAAGCGACTTGCAATTGGTCAGTCCGGCGCGCGTTATGATAAAACCAGGTCTTAAAAACTTTTTTGGCTCTTTTATGTGGGAATAATCTTATGCCATTTTCGCTACCGGATCTCAACCTTACTTTTACGCATTTTATGGATGCTTTGAAAGATTTCGATTTCTTTTTTATATTAAGACTCAGCAGTTATATTGTTGTCAGCATTCTGTTAACACTGTATATATGCCGCCTCGTTGGAAAAGTTTCTGCAAGACATTTTTCAGCACACCACTCTCAATTACTACGCCGCATTACATTTTATGTTGGGCTTGCGCTTTCGTTTGTATTTCCGCTTCGCGCATTTGGTGTCAATGTAACCGGTTTCTTAGAAGCCGCAGGAATTGCAGCCGGAATTGTTACCGCCGCAGTTGCGTTTGCTTCGCAAACTTCAATTTCGAATTTTTTAAGTGGTATGTTTTTAATTGTTGAAAAGCCATTCGAAGTGGGTGATTTCGTTCGTATTAATGACACATTGGGTGAAGTACTTTCAATTGATTTGTTATCGGTTAAAATTCGCACGAAAGACAATATTTTTGTACGTGTTCCCAATGAATCGTTGCTAAAATCTCAGTTTGAAAATGTAACGCGCTTTCCGATCCGTCGATGCGACATTAAGCTACATATCGGTTTTAATGAGGATTTGCAAAAACTTAAAAAAATACTTTTGGAAGTTGCCAAACAAAATTCATTATGTTTAGTATCCCCTGCTCCAGAACTTGCTTTTCTAGAATTTGGCGAGGCTGCTCTACAGCTACAATTTTCAGTTTGGGGCAAACAAACATCTTTTAATAGTTTACAAACTAGCATTAAAACAGATATCCAAACGGCTTTTAACAAATATGACATTAAGCTACCCGCTTCGCCAGCGATTCACATCTCACATACCTAAAAAAACAGTCTTTAACGATAGTAAAAAAAAACTAGACACCTCAAAATTGTATGCTAAACTATGCAAGCGTCAGAAATTTCTATTGGAAACTACGGTTAGCCAGTTCAAGTTCTGACAATAACCACGGGGTTACCAGATTGTTTGGGTAACTCCGTAATTTAATGACGTCATTTTCTTTTGGAGAGTTACCAATGAAACAATTAATTTTAGCTGCAGTTGCTGCAACACTTGTATTTGCTTCTGCTGCACAAGCAGCAGCTCCTGCGACAACTACTACCACAACGACGACTGTCGTTAGCCCAATGGATGCAGACGCCTGCAAAAAAGCGATGGAAGCTTGTGGTGCAGATCAAGCTTGCAAAGATGCACTGATCAAAGATCATAGCTGCAAAGCTGAATAAGTCAGATCTAGCACATCGCTAGTTTTGCAATAAAAAAGGGCAGGTCTAAAAACCTGCCCTTTTTTTATCTCCTTTCTGAAAAAACTTCGTTGTAGTATCTCCGTTTTTATTCTATTCTTACAAAAATGGTCGAGCCTGAACATGGAGAATTTATGTTAGGATTCGGGCTTGGGTTACGAACGGATCACTATAGCAGCATACTAGACACCCGTCCTCAAATTGATTGGTTTGAAATTTTATCCGAAAACTATATGATCTCCGGAGGAAAACCTCTCTATTTCCTTGATCAGATCCGCGAACACTACCCCATGGCCATGCACGGGGTATCATTATCTATCGGCAACACCGATTCGCTCAATTGGGATTATTTAAAGCAATTAAAGGATTTAGCAGTTCGTGTAAAGCCTGCTTGGATATCAGATCACCTCTGTTGGACAGGCATCAACAAGCAAAATATTCATGATTTATTACCCCTACCCTACACAACTGAAACAATTGAACATGTGGTTTTACGTGTTAAAGCTGTACAAGATTTTTTAGGTCAACAAATTTTGCTAGAAAATGTATCCAGCTATATTACTTTTAAAAATTCTGAACTCTCCGAATGGGATTTTCTCAGTGCTATTGCTATAGAAGCGGATTGTAAAATTTTATTAGATATTAATAATATTTACGTCAATAGTTTTAACCATGGCTTTGATCCCTATCAATACCTTGAAGGGCTACCCTGCGATCGCATTCAACAATTTCACCTTGCAGGGCATACTCATAACGTTGATCACATCATAGACACACATAATGCTCCCATTGTTGATCCGGTTTGGCAGCTGTACGCTGCTGCAATTAAACGCTTTGGCCGGACTGCAACCCTGATAGAACGAGATGATAATATTCCGCCTTTAAATGAATTATTAACAGAACTCAAAAAAGCAAAAGCGATTGCAGAACAAAACTACGGCGCTGTCCAAAAATAATTATCTAACGCGCATGCCATGTTGTGCCCTTTGCAGTATCCTCTAGCACAATACCCTTTTCTAATAATATATCTCGGATCCTATCGGATTCTATCCACTGTTTAGATTTTCTAGCCTGATCTCGCGCTGCAATCAACTGTTCAATTTCGCTAAACGCTAAATCAATTGCTTTACCACTGGCATTTTGCAGAAATACTTCGGGTTCGCTATACAACAACCCTAAGATGTTGCCAAGCTTTTTTAAGCGTATCGCAAGCACTATCGCTTTTTCAGGCTCAGTCTCCCTTTGCCGATTAATTTCATGGGCTATTTCAAATAAAACGGCAATGGCTTCGGGGGTATTAAAGTCATCGTTCATCGCATCTTCAAATTTTTGCTCGAAGAGTGATTGTATTGTCAGTGTATTTTTCTCAACAGGATTTTCTAACGAGATACCGCGCAAAGCCGTATAGAGTCGCGAAAGCCCTCTACCAGCAGCATCAATATTATCTGTTGCATAATCGATTGGGCTACGATAATGACTCATAATACTAAAATACCGCAATACTTCTGGATGATAATGCTTTAAAAAATCTCTGATCGTTAAAAAATTACCCAGCGATTTAGACATTTTTTCTTTATCTTGCTGTACAAATCCGACATGCATCCAATAATTCACAAATTTCTTGCCATTTGCCGCTTCCGACTGCGCACGCTCATTTTCATGATGTGGAAATTTCAAATCCGGACCCCCACCATGGATATCAAACGTCTCGCCACACTGCACTAAAGACATGGCAGAACATTCTATATGCCAACCTGGACGTCCTAAACCCCAAGGAGATTCCCAACTCGGTTCCTTAGGTTTAGCCATTTTCCATAACACAAAATCAAAAGGATGCTGTTTTGCATCATTAATTTCTACACGCGAGCCCGCTTTTAAATCTTCTAAGTCCCGATGCGACAAGCAACCATAACTCTCAAATTTTTGGATATCGTAATAAACATCGCCTGTTTCACCCACATAGGCGTATCCCTTATCAACCAGTTGCTCGATCATATCAATCATCTGCTGAATATAATTCGTTGCTCGAGGTTCCGCTGTCGGAGGCAGGATATTTAAATGCTGAAAATCCGTATTCATAGCCTGAATAAATTCTGCTGTTAATGCACTAAAAGAAATATTTTTTTCTTGCGCTCTGTTAATAATTTTATCGTCTATATCTGTAATGTTCCGAACATAATTCACTTCAAAACTAATAGAACGCAAATAGCGTATCACAACGTCAAATATTAGAAAAACCCGGCCATGTCCGATATGGCAATAATCATACGGCGTAACGCCACAGACATAAATATCTATTCTACCCGGTTGTAAGGGCTTAAAGATTTCTTTCTGCTTGCTCAGAGTATTATAAATTTTTAGCATGATTTTCTGCTCTTTTTAATCTGGCTTTAGCCGATTCTAATCCCATCAGATCTAACACTTTTGCTAACTCCGGCCCATGCAGTTCTGCCGTTAACGCAGCCCTTAAGGGGAAAAAGAGGGCTTTACCCTTCAGACCTGTTTTTTGTTGTAGTTCACTCACCAGTGAAGGAAACGTCAATTCAGAACCCATCTTATTGATAAAGAATAACGCATGCTCAAAAAAATGAGATCCGGCATCGAAGATAACCCCACTGACTGCTTCAGAATAATGTAACGCCGCGGCATCTGTAAAAATCGCATTCGCCCACTGCAAAGCATCTTTAGGCATAACCAGATTTTGTTGTACCGTTTCTACAAAGGCTGACACTTTCGCCTCTGGCACACGCTCTGCCACATAGGGCGCAATCTGTTGCCAACATTCTACCGAAGTACTCCGATGCATCGCTTCTTTCTGCCAATGGTTAAGTTGTACAGCATCATAATGCGCAGCGGAATTACTAATATGCGCTAAATCAAAATGCGCACAAAGAGTGTCTAAGTTTAATAGCGATTGCTCTGCATCGTGATGCCCTAAACGCGCCAAATAATTTAAGATCCCCAATGGCAAAAAACCTTCTTCTCGTAAATCCTGAATCGCTCTACTGCCATTGCGCTTCGATAAAGGTTTGCTATCCGGACCCAAAATGGTCGGAAAATGTCCGTAACGTGGTGTAGGCAATTGCAAAGCTTGTAGAATTAAAATCTGTCTCGGCGTATTAGTCAGGTGATCATCCCCTCGCAAGGCATGCGTCACCCCTAATAAAGCATCGTCTAAAGCATTACAAAACATAAATGACGCCGTACCGTCATTACGTCGAATAATAAAATCACCAATGTGCTCGGTTTCAAAGCGTTGAGGACCTTTCACCAAATCTTCAAATTCAACGACCGCATCGTTGGAGACTTCAAATCGTAGCGTAAACGACAAGCCCGAAGCCCGTTTTGCTAAAATAGCTTCTTGCGATAGATGTCGACAGGTTCCTGAATAGCGAGGTGGTTTACCCGATGCCAATTGAACCTTTCGGGTAATCGCTAATTGCTCTTCTGTGCAAAAGCAGGGATATACACGACCTTTTTTTTCCAGGGCTTCGTAATAATCATTATAAATAGCTTGGCGTTCTGACTGATGATAAGGTCCTTCTTGCCATTCTAGACCAAGCCAACGCAAATCCGTCAAAATGGCATCGGTATATTGCGCTTCAGAGCGAGCCATATCGGTGTCCTCAATGCGCAATAAAAAGCTGCCGTTATAGTGCCTAGCGTAAAGATAATTAAACAAAGCAGTCCGAAGATTGCCAAAATGCATAAGCCCTGTGGGGCTTGGCGCAAAACGCGTTTTTAAAGAAGTATTCATTCTTTGATTGTACACAATTTAGCTCTTATCCAACACTATCTATATATGGTAAACTAAGGCTTTTAACCCTGAACAAGGACAAAAATGTAATGAATATCGTTAAACTGCATACTTCCTTAGGCACCATCACAATTGAGTTAGATGATAAAGCAACTCCCGAGACCGCACAGAATTTTCTGAACTATGTTAACGCAGGTTTTTATAACAACACTATTTTTCATCGTGTTATTAAAGGCTTTATGATACAAGGCGGTGGCTTTGAAACAGGCATGCATCAAAAAACACCAGAAAAACCGATTCGGAACGAAGCCAAAAACGGATTAAAAAATGAACTGGGCACGGTTGCGATGGCACGAACCAATGATCCCCATTCGGCCTCTTCACAATTTTTTATTAATGTTGCTAATAATACATTTTTGGATTTTAAAGCCGAAACACCCGATGCGTTTGGTTACTGTGTCTTTGGCAAAGTCACCGATGGCTTGGATATCGTTTTAAAACTCAGCCAAGTGCCTACAACACAACGATCCGGACACAGTGATGTGCCTGTTGATGAAATTTTGATTGTGAGTGCTGAGCAAACTTAATGGCCACGTATTTTATTTCGGATTTGCATCTTTCTGAGACTAAACCGCACTTGTCAGCATTATTTTTAAAATTTCTTCGCCAGGATGCAAAAAAAGCCGACGCGCTTTACATCTTAGGTGATCTCTTTGAAGCTTGGCTCGGCGATGATAACGCAGATCCCGATAATATAAGTATTATTAATGCCTTGGCTGAATTTTCTGAAACTGGGATACCTGTTTATTTTATGCACGGCAATAGAGATTTCTTAATTGGCGATCGGTTTACGGTTGAAAGTCATTGTGAATTACTACAAGATCCGGTGGTGGTTGAGTTATATAACACGCCTGTTCTGCTCACTCATGGTGATCTCTTATGTACACTCGATCACAAATACCAACGATTTAGAAAATTTGTTCGCCACCCTCTTATTAAAAAGCTATTCTTCAGTTTTCCCCTGTGCTGGCGGAAAAAAATTTCAAGTTTCTTGAGAAAAAAGAGCACACGAGCAGACAAGAAGCTAGCAAATCGCAAATGGGATGTCACTTCAGAAGCCGTCTATCAAATATTACGAGAACATAAATCTTTAACACTTATCCATGGCCATACACACAAACCTGGCATTCACCATTTTATTTTAGATAATCAACCCGCAAAGCGAATTGTACTGGGTGATTGGGGCGAAACAGGCAGCGTTCTCATTTATTCGCCCGAAAATCTAGAACTAAAAACCGTGATTTAAACAAATGCTAACAAAAAAAAATGATCCCAGCATGAAACAAACCATACCTTTTTTTCGTAGCCCACTATGGGTACTAAGTCACATAGCCCTGATTGCCGCGCTGCTATTATGGTTCAATCCCCTCACGCACCCTTTTTTACAACACCTGGATGAAACAGTTTTTCAGATATTCAATGGTAATCTTGTCGACAAACCTTTTTGGCAAGTTTTTTGGGGTTTACTGAATGACAGGCGCGAAACAAAATTAAACTTACTCTTTGCAGCACTCATCAATCTTTGGGTAATACTTGCCACCCAAGACAAAGCGTTACGCTATCAACGGATTAAAAAAATCATTTATTTTTGGATCTGTTTTCAAATCGGCTTTATGATACAAGAGGGTATTTTTAATAATTGGTTACACATTGCAAGAGACTCACCTTCCCTGGTTCTTAAACCCGCTGTAAAACTCTCCCAGGTTTTGCAAAATTTTAATCTAAAAGAAGGAACTCAACATTCTTTTCCGAGCGGACATGCTTTTTCCTTAATCTATTGGGCTTCTTTTACCTTATTCTGTGCCCCACGACGAATTGGCATGATAGCATTATTTATTGCAATTTTACTGTGCTTACCACGATTGTTTATAGGTGCACATTGGCTGAGCGACGAGGTGTTTTCAGTCTTGATGGCTTTGGTTTGGTTAAGCTGGACTGTTAATAATCCTATTTATCATAAAATTAATTCTAAGGTCAGATTTTAACCATATCATTACTCAAATTAGGAGGAGAAGATTTTCCATTTAAACTAAACACTTAGAAACAATCTCGAAAATATCACCAGACAAATTTTTCTGACTTTTAATGCGCTCTAATTGCGCTTTCATTTTTTCTTGTCTACCGCTATCAAACCGCTTCCAACTTGTAAATGCGCGTACCATTCTAGATGCTACTTGTGGATTCAGTTTATCTAACGCTAAAACGACATCTGCTAAAAACGCATATCCTGAACCACTTTGTTCATGAAAACACGCTAAATTCGCTGAAAATGCCCCTATCAATGCATAAACTTTATTGGGGTTTGTCATTTCAAAGGCAGGATGCTGCATTAAACCCTTTACCACTTCTACGGTATTTGGCAATTCAACGCAAGCTTGCACTCTAAACCATTTATCTAATACCAACGGATCATGTTTCCACTGATCATAAAATTCATCTAAAACCATTTGGCGCTCTAAGCCTTGGCAATTAGATAAGGCATTTAATACACCCAGCGCATCTGTCATATTATTAGCAGACTTCCATTGTTGCATACAACAATCAAGCCCCCTAGGATCTCCGACTAGTAATAAATAACTTAAACACACATTTTTTAGTTTTCTGGCTGCAACTGCCACTGGACTATAAACATATCTCTCAGCACTCGAATGCGTTTTATAAAGCGACAAAAATACGTCTTTTAAACTTTCAGAAAGACTCTTCCTTAAAAAAAGCCTAACCGCAGCAATGGCATCGATATCTGTGGACTCCCCAAGCTCTAATAAATAGCTCATGGCAGGCAATGTTAAAATTTCAGACTTAAGCGCTGGATTCAATGCGTTATCAATCATCACTGCACGATGCGCTTCTAGCCAAAGGCTTGGGACTTCTAGCGCACGTTTTGCCTGATAATCTGCGACCAATTTCCAAATTAACCGTTCTGTTAATTTTTGACTCGCATCCCATTTACTAAAATCATCGCTATCATGTGCTAACAAAAAAGCAAGCTGTTCATCTGTAATGTCTCTGTGCACTTTTACAGGCGCTGAAAATTCTCTTAGTACAGATAATATGGGCGGATGCTGAATATTAGGAAAACTAAAAGTTTGTTCTTTTTCTTTTAAGATTAATATCTCTGATTGTGAGAGAAGATTATTACCCACTTTGTCTAAAAGCCCAACCGAAACGGGGATAACCATCGGCTGCTTAGTAGGTTGCTCTGGCGTTAGCGGGCAAAACTGTTTCAGTGTTAAATAATACGTTTTTGTTTTTTCTTCATAGCGTTCTTGCACAGTAATCTCGGGGGTGCCTGCCTGTTGATACCACAATTTAAATTGAGAGAGATCTTGCTGAGAAGCGGCTTCCATGGCAGCAACAAAATCATCTGTTGTAACAGCCTGCCCATCGTGCCGTTCAAAGTATAAATCCATAGCACTTCTAAAAGTTTCCCATCCCAAGAGCGTTTTTAGCATACGAATAACTTCCGCACCTTTTTCATACACAGTCATCGTATAAAAATTATTAATTTCCATATAGGATTCTGGTCGCACCGAATGCGCCATTGGACCAGAATCTTCCGCAAATTGGTGTGAACGTAAGATGCGAACATTTTCAATCAAGCTAACGGTTGATTCTGAAATATCTTTTGAAAAATGGTGTTCTCTAAAAACCGTTAGCCCTTCTTTTAAACTTAATTGAAACCA
>DAORSV010000051.1:0-11013 GCA_035443705.1 Gammaproteobacteria bacterium | reverse complement strand
TACGGGCGCCTGATACAATAATTTTTTTAAATTCAGGGACATAATTTTTGATCCTATGATATATTTCATCTGCAAGTTGCTCATTATACGTATGTGAAGTCATGTTACGATCGAATAGCATCTGAAGCCACAAACTCTCATTATTTATCAGGCCAACTGCAAAAGCTTCTTGAATAATTTCTTTAGGATAATTTAAAATGACACCTTTTTCCGCAAAATAATCCTTTAGAAATTTCCATCCAAGCTCAAAAGTAAATTCGAACCGCTGTATTGTTGCATCAATATTAGCCCTATCGTCCATAACAGGTTTCAAATAAATTGCTTCTAGTGTTGCAAGTGCCTTACAAAATTTCTCAAACTTGATCTGTGTTTTTAGCATATATCACTTTTCTCTCTTTCAATATATTGCCATAAAGTTCTTGACTAATTCGTGATTTTTCAAAACGAATACAATCTATCTTCAATAGCGTATCTGCATTTTCTATGATATCCATGATCTGAAACCAATCTTGTTCTGTTGCATGTGGACAAATAATAGCTAAATCAATATCAGAACGCTCTCGATGATCCCCTCTGGCACGCGAACCAAAAAGCCATATTTCATCAACAAACGGCAAAGATTTTAACTTTTCAATAAATGCATACATCTGTCTCAGATCCTTTTCAACAACAGATTTTTCACATCATAAACTCGCACAGCATCTAACACATACTCTCTTTATATCAAATCCTTCATAATATTAGCAGTATATATAAAAAATAAAAATGCCTCAACTATTATTTTTGTTTAACAATACATTTCCTTTCAAAAAATTGGGTTATTTTTGACAATATTGCATCATGCATACCAGCGCCACCTTGCAGCAACTGCCACAAAGCCACTTCTGGAAAACTAAAATATATTCGCAGTTAAATGTCAATCCAAAATTATTAGAAAAAATATTCGCTGCACCACAACTATGCCCTCAACTTGCGATCAGATAAAACCTTAACACTAGCATCCAGAAAGAAAACTGTGTTAATATTTTTCAATGAAAAACTATGATGTCGTTATTATTGGCGCAGGCGCCGCGGGGTTAATGTGTGCCATTGAAGCGGGAAAGCGACAGAGATCTGTTTTAGTGCTTGACCATGCGAACAAACCTGGCAAGAAGATTCTGATGTCCGGCGGTGGCAGATGCAACTTCACGAATCTCAATATTATTTCAGAAAATTATATTTCGCATAATCCACATTTTTGCAAATCCGCACTCAGTCGATACACGGCTCAAGATTTTATCTACATGGTTAAAAAACATCAGATTAAATTTTATGAAAAAACATTGGGACAACTTTTTTGTGAGAATAAATCACAAGAAATTTTAAATATGTTATTACAGGAATGTAGAGATACCCATGTCGATATTCGCTTAAATACAACCATAAATAAAATAGAACAGCAAGCCGAACAGGGTTTTAACATACGGTGCCATTCGGATGTTCAGGAAGAGATTCAATGTCAATCCTTAGTCGTTGCAACCGGCGGATTGTCTGTACCCACTTTAGGAGCAAGCCCCTTTGGCTATAAGATAGCAGAACAATTTAATATTAAAGTCTGGCCAACACGTGCTGGCTTAGTGCCTTTCACCTTACATCCACTAGACAAAGAAAAATATGCGCTGCTTTCTGGCGTTTCTGTAAAATGCACTGCTCGTGTCGCACAAAAAAGTTTTTCTGAAAAACTATTGTTTACCCATCGCGGTTTAAGCGGTCCCGCCATATTACAAATCTCATCATATTGGCAGCCTGGCGAAACTGTCGCCATTAACCTGTTACCGGAAATCGATCTGTTGTTCAGCTTGAAAAAAGCACAACAAGAACATCCTAAAAAGCAGCTTCATACTATCATGGGAGAATATTTGCCTAAACGCGTCGTGGAGTCGTTTTTAGAGTCAAAACTAGCCAACAAGACATTGAAAACATTGTCTTTGAGAGAACTGGAAACTGTGGTAAAACACTTTTGCGCCTGGTCGCTAAAGCCCAATGCAACAGAAGGTTACCGTACCGCAGAAGTCACGCTTGGGGGTGTTGATTGCAATGCGCTTTCTTCTAAAACCCTGGAGTCTAAAGATGTTTCTGGATTATATTTTATTGGCGAAGTTGTAGATGTAACCGGTTGGCTAGGTGGATTTAATTTTCAATGGGCATGGTCTTCTGGTTGGTCTGCGGGTCAAGTTGTCTAAAAGCAAAAGGATGTAGATGTAAAAGCAGCTTGCTATTAATTTAAGGAATCTAGCTGACATTTCTCGATTACCATTGAGAAACCCATACAATTTTGGCATGATGGTATCGTCTTATCCCGTGTGAAGATGGTGCATGATTTGCGAAATATACATACCCTAAAAGACCACTTTAAAGAAAGTCAGCTCTATCTCAATCGCGCGATCATCGCCGCTGTTCTTGTTTTTATTGTTTTGACAACTTTAACTTTTCGTTTAGTTTACTTACAAATATCTCAACATGACGTGTACAAAACACTTTCTTTAAATAACCAAGTGCGCATTGTACCTATTACCCCAACCCGCGGGCTTATCTTTGATCGCAATGGTGTTTTGCTCGCCGAAAATATGCCTGCCTTTAGCCTCGAATTAACACCTGAACGAACCCCCAACATCGATGATACATTGAAAATCATTAACGACATTATGCCACTCACCGACACCGAGCAACAGCAATTTTATAAACAATTAAAATACAAACGGCGAAATGAAAGCATCCCCATTCGCATCAAATTATCAGAGGAAGAAGTTGCGAAATTTTCCGTTGAGAAACACCGTGTGCCTGGTGTCGATATTGTTGCACGCTTAATTCGTCATTACCCCTTTAGAGAAAGTTTAGCGCACGCTTTAGGCTATATAGGGCCTATCAGTGAAAAAGATCTCACGCAAATTAATACCGCAAATTATCGTGGCACTTACAATATCGGAAAAATTGGCGTAGAGAAGTTCTACGAGGATGTGCTTCATGGCACAACCGGCTATCAACATATTGAAACCGATGCAAAAGGTCGCACGATTCGGGTATTAAACCGTATTCCACCCGTCTCTGGAAAAGATTTATATTTATCTTTAGATAACGATTTACAACACGCTGCAACGGAAGCGCTTAAAGATTTAAAAGGCGCCATTGTTGCTATTGACCCAAATAATGGCGAAGTACTCGCACTTGTCAGCAATCCTGCCTTTGATCCCAATCTCTTTACACAAGGCATCGATGTGCAAACTTATGCTGCATTACAAAACTCTCCCGATAGGCCTTTATTTAATCGTGCTATTCGCGGACAATACCCACCCGGTTCAACCGTTAAACCCATGGTGGCATTGCAAGGACTTGAGTTAGGGACTGTTACCCCGGAGTTTCAAATATTTGATCCGGGCTGGTATAAATTAAACGGTGTAGGACGCATGTACCGAGATTGGATTTATTTTGCAAGACGTCATGGACATGGCACTGTCGATATGGAAAAAGCCATAGCACAAAGCTGCGACACTTATTTTTTTACGCTGGCACACAAATTAGGCGTTAAGCACCTTCATAATATCTTTACACGTTTTGGGCTTGGAAAAATCACTCATATTGATACCACCGGTGAGGCCTCTGGGCTTGCACCCAGTGCGGATTGGAAAAAACGTGTCTATAAAGATGATTGGTATCCAGGCGATACATTGAATATTGGTATTGGCCAGGGACTATTGCTTGCAACACCGTTACAAATGGCGCAAGTAGCCGCAATCCTGGCGAATCGTGGTCAGGGCTTTGAACCACGTTTTGCAATGGCAATTGGTGTTGATGAAACCCAAAAACCCATAAAACAAAATACTAAAGCAATACCGAAAATTACTTTAAAAAAAGATGCAAATTGGGACATTATTATTAAGGGCATGCAAAAAGTAGTACAACCTGGTGGAACCGCTAATCGCATTAGCCATGGACTCACGTACACGGTTGCCGGTAAAACCGGTACGAGCCAGGTTTTTAATTTAAAGCAACATGAGAAATATGAAGTGAACAAAATTAAAGCATATTTAAGAGATCATTCCTGGTTTATTGCATTCGCACCTGTCGAAAAACCTCAAATAGCCTTAGCGGTTTTAGTTGAAAATAAATATAAGAAGACAGGTGCAGACGTGGCACGTATTGTGCTCGATAGTTACTTTCATTCCAAATCTGCTATGGCAACTTCAGATAAAATTGATGATGCAGATGATGAAAGCGAGGTAGGAGGAGAGGAAAATTCGGGAGAAGAAAATGTTTCGGAGTAACCGCAGTTTTATATCTAGACTTCACCTCGACTGGCCCTTGCTGATCGGCATTATCTTGCTTAGCGCTCTGGGCATTCTTATTTTGTATAGTGCAAAACCAGAAATGGATGTCATTCAAAAACAAGGATTACGCCTCATGCTTGCTTGCGGCATTATGCTCTTTATTGCGCAAATTCCACCCCGATTTTTTAGCAGCATTGCACCTTGGTTATACGGTATTGCATTAATGATGTTGATATCGGTTTTGGTGATGGGCCACGTTAGCAAAGGCGGACAACGATGGCTCGATTTATGGTTTGTGCGCTTTCAACCTGCTGAGTTAATGAAACTGGCGGTTCCACTGATGATCGCAAAATATTTTAATGACCATAGTTTGCCACCTAAAGTTTCTATGCTCCTCATCCCTTTAGTCTTAATTCTCGTTCCAACACTGCTGATCGCTAAACAACCTGACCTCGGTACCGCATTATTGATTTTAAGCAGTGGATTATTAGTTATCTTTTTTTCGGGACTCTCCTGGAAAATACTGTTTTCTCTCGCGAGCCTCGTCACACTGTGTCTACCAACACTGTGGTTTTTTATGCGCGATTACCAACGTCAACGCATATTAGTGTTACTGGATCCAGAACGCGACCCTTTAGGCAGCGGATATCAAATTATTCAATCAAAAATTGCCATTGGTTCTGGCGGTCTTTATGGAAAAGGCTGGTTAAATGGCACTCAATCCAATTTAGAATTTTTACCCGAACGCACAACTGACTTTATTTTTGCCGTATTTAGCGAAGAATTTGGGTTGGTTGGATGTCTTGTCTTGCTACTTTTGTACTTATACATTATCATCCGAGGAATCTATATTAGCGTACAAGCACAAAATACGTTTGGAAGATTATTGGCAGGCAGCCTCATGATGACATTATTTGTTTATGTGTTTGTTAATATAGGCATGGTAACGGGTATATTGCCCGTCGTTGGGATCCCACTGCCCTTAGTAAGTTATGGAGGCACATCCCTGGTAACGCTCATGGCAAGTTTTGGTATATTGATGTCTATTCATACCCATCGAACTTTATTGGCAAAATAAGTTATTTTTGATCAGATATTAAGAATAGGAGATTAGCAGTGCTATCAAACAAATTCAGATTTTTACAAGTATTTCTCTTCACTTGTATATTCACGCTAATTTCTGCTCATGCAGCAGCCTTACCCGCTAAAACGATTCAGCAAAATAAAAGTACCTCTTTCGCCAAGAGAAAAGAGGTACAACAATTTATTCAAAGCATGCACAAAAAACATGGTCTTAACGAAAAAAACTTAAATGCAATTTTTAGTGAATTTGGATCGGAAAACAAAGTGTTGCGTCTGATGTCTAAACAATATGAAGCGTTGCCTTGGTATCGATATCGAGATACGGTTATCACAGAAAAACGAATCCAAGAAGGCGTTCAATTTTGGAGAGAACATAAAGACTTATTAAAAAAAGCGGAAGCAAAATTTGGCGTGCCTTCAGAAATTATTGTTGCAATCTTAGGGATCGAAACTTCTTATGGCAAAATCACAGGTAATTATCCCGTGTTACAAGCTTTAGCAACTCTGGCCTTTGACTACCCACGCCGTGCAGCTTTTTTTCGTGGTGAATTAGAAAATTTTTTATTGCTAGTGAATGAAGGTTCACTTGACCCCGTTACAACCCGTGGTTCTTTCGCAGGTGCAATCGGAACGCCACAATTTATGCCAAGTAGTTATCGGCGATATGCTGTTGATTTTTCTGGCACAGGAAAGAGAGACTTGATCCATGACATGGCAGACGTAATCGGGAGTGTAGGCAATTACATGAAAAAAAATGGATGGAAAAAAAATGAAAAAATTATTGCTACGCTGCGCCTGCAAGAAAAGACCCATCCCTTACAGAAAGGCAAATTGATTGTACTCGAAAAAAATGCCCATCATGACAAAGAAGAATGGATTGGACTTGATAATTTTAATGTCATTCTGCGATATAATCGAAGCACCCATTATGCTATGGCAGTATATCAACTAAGCCAAAAAATTCGAATACTAAAAACAAGGGCAAAAAATAATGATTAAATACAAACACACTGCCTTTTGGAAATTACTTCTGCTTACACTTATCTGCGTCACAATAACATTGTCAGGTTGTAGCACGCGTGTTAAGAAAAAAAAAGATGGTCCTCCTAAACATATTCCACGAAATCTTTTAAGAACCCCCGATGCGGTACCCAAAGTTGAACCCTTAAGCCGCTATGGCAATCGTTTTAAAAAGGGCAAAACAAATACTTACGTTGCTTTAAGAAAGCGATATAGCGTTATGCCAACCAGCAGAGGCTATCGTGCCCGTGGACACGCTTCTTGGTATGGTACACAATTTCATGGTCGTAAAACATCTAGTGGCGAACCCTATAATATGTTTGCCATGACAGCTGCACACCCCACTCTCCCTCTTCCTACCTATGTAAAGGTCACAAATTTAGAAAATGGAAAAGTTGTTATCGTTAAAGTAAACGATCATGGTCCCTTTCATGATAATAGGCTTATTGATCTATCTTATGTCGCGGCAGCTAAACTCGGGGTACTCGGAAAAGGCACCGCTCGCGTAGAAGTTGAATCGATAGATCCACGTGACCACGGCGGCAAAATCCCTAAAAAACAGCAAGCTTTGTGCGCTAGTTCACTTTTGAAAAAAACAGAGCAAAAAAGGGAAAAACGCTATTAAAAACCTATACAGAACAAGGGTAATAGTCTAAAATCACAGGGTGTAGGATTTCGAATTTTTGTCAGGAGCTTACTATTATGCAGCTTAAATTTAAATCAAGGGTAATCGCTTTATTCGCTTCTCTATTCTGCCCTTTTGCGCTTTTCGCCGAGCTGGCTGCACTGCCTCAACCCACTTTAGTTATTCCCGCTCCGCCTACACTGCAAGCTAAATCATTTATACTAATCGATCCTCTAAGCAATTATGTTATTGCGGAACAAAATGTCGAGCAACGTGTAGAGCCTGCAAGTCTTACCAAAATGATGACCGTTTACGTTGTCGATCATGTTCTAAAAAGTGGTAAATTAAAACTGACCGATACCGTCAAAATTAGCGAGAAAGCATGGAAATCGCCCGGCTCACGTATGTTTGTAGAGGTAAATACAGATGTATCTGTAGACGATCTTTTACGGGGCATTATTATCGCATCCGGAAATGATGCTTCCGTTGCTATTGCCGAACACATTGCAGGCTCTGAATCCGCATTCGCTGAATTGATGAATTTTTATGCAAAACAACTGGGTCTCGCAAACACTCATTTTGTAAACTCAACTGGCTTACCTGATCCAAATCACTATACGAGCGCACGTGATATGGCCATACTTTCTAAGGCATTAATGCGGGATTTTCCAGAAAGCTACACACTGTATTCTGAAAAAACATTTCTCTATCAAAACATTAAACAAGAAAATCGTAATCGTCTTTTGTGGACTAATAATTTAGTAGATGGCATCAAAACAGGTCATACCGATTCTGCCGGATATTGTCTTGTCGCCTCCGGGAAAAAAGATAACATGCGCTTAATCGCCGTTGTGATGGGAACAAAAAACAATTCGGCACGTATTGATGAAACCAATAAATTATTAACCTATGGTTTTCGATTCTATGAATCTCGAAAACTTTACCCTGCGCTCACCGCACTTAAAAAAGGACGGGTATGGCATGGGCGCGAAAAAGAAGTTGATTTAGGCCTTGCGGAAGATCTTTATGTTACAATAGGCCAGGGTCAATATGATAATTTGAAAACGACCATTACAGTAGAAAACCTCATTAAAGCGCCCACCAATAAAGGCGCTGCTCTTGGCACACTCACAGTTCAATTAGATAATAAAACGATTAGTGAATGCCCCGTTGTTGCCTTAACCGATGTTGAAGCAGGCGGATTTATCAATCGATTATACGATAATGTCACGTTATCTGTTCTATCGCTTGTAGAAAAAGTTAAACCTAAATGACAGCCCCTGTTGCTTACTTAAACGATCATTTTATTCCCTTGAAAGATGCCCGTATCTCTCCGCTCGTGGGATTTTTATGCAAGAGACATTGATAAACTTTCCTTGTCAGTTTCCCATTAAAATAATGGGACTCGCAAATGATACCTTTGAAGGTATTGTTGTCGCTATTTTGCATCAACACGTGCCAGATCTCGGAGAAGGTGCCATTGTTTCTAAACTCAGCACGGGCGGGAAATTCGAATCTATCACCGCCACAATAAACGCTCAAAACCAAGAACAACTGGATGCTATCTATCGTGCATTAACGCAAGATCCCAATATACTCATGGTATTATAAAGACGATGCATGACTAATCTTATTATTCGAACATTGGGTTTAATGCCATACGACACAACCTGGCAGTTAATGAAAGCGTTTACCCATCAACGCACGCTTTCTACGCCAGACGAATTTTGGCTGGTAGAACACTTTCCTGTATTTACACAAGGACAAGCGGGAAAACCAGAACATCTTTTAAATCCGGGAACAATTCCTATTATTCAAAGTGATCGCGGCGGACAAGTTACGTATCATGGACCTGGACAGCTGGTGATGTATGTATTAATCAATCTGAAAAGAAAAAATTTGGGCGTCAAATTATTAATAACTCACTTAGAACACGCTATCATTTCATTACTCGCTCAGCATAATATCCTAGGAACAACACAAATCAAAGCACCCGGCGTCTATGTCAATCAATGCAAAATTGCTTCTCTTGGCCTTCGAGTTCATCGCAGTTGTAGCTATCATGGTGTAAGCTTAAATGTCAGCATGGATTTAGAACCCTTTAGCCGGATCAATCCCTGTGGCTATCCCAATCTAAAAGTAGTGCAAATGCGTGATTTTAATCATGCTGTCTCAACCACCGAGGTTGCCTCGCAATTGATAACACATTTAATGCAGCAACTCGACTATGGTCTTATTGCTGAAAAAGTGGAAGGATTTTAAAATTATGGCAACAACACATCCAACAGATAAACAAAAGGGTCAAGCAAAAATGGCTCGCATTCCCATTAAAATTGAACCCAGCGAAAATACATTAGCGAAACCCGATTGGATCCGCATTCGAGCAACCCATGCACCAGCTGTTGCCGAACTAAAAGCATTATTGCGAGAACATAATCTTCATACAGTTTGTGAAGAAGCTTCTTGTCCAAATCTGAATGAATGTTTCGCACATGGCACCGCGACATTTATGATTATGGGCGATAAATGTACACGACGCTGTACCTTTTGCGATGTTGCACACGGTCGACCTGATCCGCTCAATCCGGACGAACCTAAAAATCTTGCTAAAGCAATAGCCGCAATGAATTTACGATACGTTGTGATTACATCTGTTGACAGAGATGATCTCCGCGATGGTGGCGCTGGACATTTTTCACAATGTATCCAAGAAATTCGAGAGCGCTGTCCCAATATTCAGATTGAAATTTTAGTGCCTGATTTTCGAGGTCGAATGGAAGCCGCCTTAGATCAGTTGAGTAAAGCACCACCCGACATTTTTAATCACAATGTAGAAACCGTACCACGACTCTATAAAGCTGTTCGCCCGGGTTCTGATTACACCTGGTCCTTAAAATTAATCAAAGAATTTAAAGCACGCTTCCCTCTGATTCCAACCAAATCGGGGTTAATGCTAGGGCTTGGAGAAACGGATGAAGAAATCCAAACCGTTTTAAATGATATGCGAGATTATCATTGTGATCGATTAACGATCGGACAATATTTGCAGCCCAGCAAATTTCATTCGCCTGTAGCACGATTTGTAACACCCGCTGTCTTTCATGCGCTTGGCAAGTATGCCGAAACCTTAGGATTTACTCATGTCGCGAGCGGTCCGCTGGTACGTTCTTCGTACCATGCGGATCTGCAAGCGGCAGGCGAATCGATTAAATAGAACGATGCACCTTTATGGGCAACTACTGGGCGCGAACGCACTTCCGGCAGACGTACAAGCCCACGTGACCGAGCCATCTCCGAGCATTGTTGGTGTAAAGGTAACGTTCGTTGCTACTCCACCAAATTGCGCAGGTGTACCAACCACACTTACAACGCAGGCGTTTGAGATAGCCCAAGAAGTCATAATGTTTGTACCATTTACGGATGCCTTGTTGGTCATTGCTGTACAAGTTGCAGCATCAATGGCTGTCGCCCCAGTTACAATGACATATTCACCGACTTGACGAGATGCATTGTCTGCGAAAACCAATAATTCACTAAATCGAGCCTTATAGATATAATTGCGGTAAGCGGGAACGGCAATCGCTGCCAAAATCCCGATAATCGCAATAACAATCATCAATTCAATTAACGAAAATCCTCTTTCCCTATACTTCATTGCACCTTTCTCCCTTGATTTTAATCATTCCTATCTATCAGAGTAGACTATTTATTGATTTAACGTACTGTTGCATTGATAAAATCTGAAAAAGTCTTATAATATTTGTTGTATGTCACGCGCGGTAGTATTCATCAAACTGTGTCAGTAAAGCAATAAGTTGTAAGAAGCATCAGCCATTCCCAGGGAGCTATTTTTCCCTGTAAATTCACAGTGTGAATACTTATAAGTCTATGATTTTAAAGGAAGAAACTGGGGCGAACGACGGGGTTTGAACCCGCGACAACCGGAATCACAATCCTAATCGTAAACTTTAAGTATTTGAT
>DAORSV010000050.1:0-11027 GCA_035443705.1 Gammaproteobacteria bacterium | reverse complement strand
ACAAGCTATCATTTGTCAACAGAAAACAAGTTTAGAGATTAAGTGCCGCAACCGCTCGGTTAAGCTCAATCACTGCTTGAATGGAGACTTGCAAATTGGCACGTTCTTCTGTGGTTAATTCAACCTCAATAATTTCTTCAATGCCTTTGCTGCCAATTTTAACGGGTGCGCCTACAAACAAGGGCTCTTTAATACCATACTGACCTGGCTTTAATTTGGCAGCGCAAGGAAGTATGCGTTTTTCATCCATCAAATACGATTTTGCCATAGAAATTGCAGAAGAGGCGGGCGCATAAAAAGCAGAGCCTGTCTTTAAAAGATTAATAATTTCGCCACCGCCTTTGCGCGTGCGATCCACGATTGCATTTAAACGCTCGCGCGTAATTTTCTTTTCTGAAACCAATTTTTCTAAAGTCACGCCAGCGACATTGCTAAGACCTGTTAAGGGCACCATGCTATCGCCATGCCCGCCTAATACATAGGCTTGCACTTCATGAATAGACACTTTAAATTCTTCTGCTAAAAAAGTTCTAAATCGCGCAGAATCTAAAACACCGGCCATACCGACAATGCGATTATCGGCAACACCCGAAAAATCCTGTAATAAACGAACCATGATATCTAGCGGATTGGTAACACAAATAGTAAAGGCATTTGGACAAAATTGCTTAATGCCCTCGCCAACAGACTTCATCACCTTGGCATTAATAGACAGCAGATCATCTCGACTCATCCCTGGTTTTCTAGCGACACCCGCAGTTACAATGGCAACATCCGCGCCTTCGATTGTTTTGTAATCATTCGTACCGGTAATGCGAGCATCAAATCCTTCAATCGGGCCGCACTGCAAAAGATCTAAGGCTTTTCCTTGTGGAACACCTTCGGCAACATCAAACAATACCACATCGCCTAATCCTTTCATCAACGCTAAATGCGCGAGGGTCCCTCCAATATTGCCAGCTCCAATTAATGCAATTTTTGGTTTACGCATGTTGCACTCCTTGCTAAAACAATTTTACTCAAACAATTTATAGTATAGGATAATGATCCGGATATGGCATTTGTGCTACCCCACTTTCTATGGCTGCCCTCGCAACTGCTGCAGGTACTGTTTGTAACAAACGGGGATCCATCGGTTTCGGCAAAATATATTGAGGACCGAATGTTAAATTTTCTGTATCAGCATAAGCTTTAACAACGGATTCTGGTGTTACACCATGTACCAACGATCGAATAGCGTGTACAACAGCAATTAGCATGGCTTGGTTAATACAACGCGCACGCACATCTAATGCACCTCTAAAAATGTAAGGAAAACACAACACATTATTCACTTGATTTGGATAATCACTTCGACCCGTTGCCATGACTAAATCGTGCCTGGCTTGATGCGCAATTTCTGGTTTAATTTCGGGATCGGGATTTGATAAGGCAAACACCACCGGATTAGGCGCCATCAACTGTAACATTTCGCCGGTTACTGCATTGGGACCAGATACCCCGATAAAGACGTCAGCACCGGTCATCGCTTCTGTTAAAGTGCGTTTTTCTGTTTCTTGCGCAAAGGCGAATTTATAGGGATTTAAATCTTCGCGCCCAACATGGATAATACCTTGCGTATCGACCATAGTAATCGATGTTCGATGTAAGCCCAACGATACTAATAATCGCATCGTTGCAATGCCTGCAGCACCTGCGCCTAAACAAACCAATTTGATATCTTGCAGAGATTTTTTTTGCAATTCCAGAGCGTTTAATAATGCTGCGGCAACAATAACAGCCGTACCATGTTGATCATCATGAAACACAGGAATATTGAGACGTTCGGTAAGCGCTCTCTCAATCTCAAAACATTCAGGACCTTTGATATCTTCGAGGTTAATGCCACCAAAAGTAGGCGCAATATTCACAACAGTTTCGATAAAGGTCTCTGGGGTTTTCGCGTCTACTTCAATATCAAAAACATCCACATCTGCAAATCGTTTAAATAAAACCGCTTTGCCTTCCATCACCGGTTTGCTTGCCAAAGCACCTAAATTCCCAAGACCTAAAATAGCGGTTCCGTCTGTTATGACCGCAACCAGATTTCCTTTGGCTGTATATTTATACGCATCTGTGGGATTAGCTGCAATCGCTAGTACGGGTACTGCAACACCTGGCGTATAAGCAAGCGCTAAATCTCTCTGAGATTCTGTGGATTTTGTGATATTAATGCTTAATTTACCCGGTGTTGGTTTTTCATGATAATCCAAAGCGGCTTTATTGAATGCGTCCTCTGCCGCTTTGCTTAAAGCTTCATCTGTAGCTTTTAATGCTTCAACCATATTAAAAATCCACCAAATAAAAAAAGGAAATAACACATCAAGCTTAGTCTTCGGCGTTCTCGCCTGATTTTTTATCATCGCTGGATTGATTTTTATTTAAAGCAAAACCACCAAATTTTTTACTGAATTTATCAACGCGACCTGCGGTATCAACGATCTTCGTTTTACCCGTATAAAATGGATGGCATTTATTGCAGACTTCTACGTTAAGATCTTTGCCTAAGGCAGAACCTGTGTTAAATACATGCCCACAACTACATGTAATCTGAATTGAAGCATATTGTGGATGAATATCTGGTTTCATAATGTCTACCCTCGATCAAAAGTACTTGTCAAGGATCATACCGAAATTAGGTCATCGCTGCAACCTACTTAAACATAAGTCATTAAACTAATGCTTATCCCAACTTTTGGGCTCTCCCTCTGCCCACTCTCGAATGTGCTCGGGCGCTCGCACAGTAGACTGAATGTCCCACTTCAAAAATCCGGTTGCTTGATCATGTACGTCTTTGGCTGCTCGCTCAACATCTGTATAAAGACCCAGCTCTTCATCATTTACGCCTAACAAGAATTTATTTGCGCTGGAAGACATTGGAACCACCCAAAAGACGCCTAACCTGGTTTTTAAATGCCACATCAGAACCCCCTTCCGACAATATCAATAACCTATTTTATATCCTTAAGTATAGGACACGCTTATCCCAATAATGTGATAGACTGTAACCCTATGTTGCAATCATCAACGCATCCAATTGGTATCTTCGACAGTGGCATGGGCGGCCTGACAGTCGCAAAGACCATTACCGAATACATGCCAAATGAAAACATCGTTTATTTCGGCGATACTGCACACACGCCTTGGGGTGATAAATCAACGGCGGCTATTCAAGCTTATGCCATTAAAATCTGCGATGTCCTTTTACAACACCAATGTAAATTGATTGTGATTGCTTGTCATACTGCCTCTACTGCTGCATATGAGCTGATTGCGGAATATGTTGGCAACAAGGCTTTTGTGATTAATGTTGTTGATCCCGTTATCAAACATATACAACAACACCATAGCAACAAAAAAATTGGTTTAATTGGCACCAAACAAACGATTCGGTCGAACACATACAAAAGACGGGTTGATCGACTCGATCAAAATATTGAGCTCGCTTCTCTTGCGACCCCCTTGCTGGCGCCATTGATTGAAGAAGGGTTTGGCGAGAAACATGTAACGACAACAATTATGCAAGAATACCTAGCGCATCCCAATTTAGAAAATATTGAAGCGCTGATTTTAGGATGTACACATTACCCTCTTTTAAAGCCCATGATTCAGAATTTTTATAAAAATAAGGTTGATATTATTGATGCGTCCGAAATGACCGCTAAGATTTTAAAAGAGCATCTGACTTTACATAATCTTTTGAATCCCGGGACCGTCTCTAAAGAAACCACGGTCAACGGCGACGCCTCTAAAAGAACTTTTTATGTATCTGATCACAACGAATTTTTTGAAACCATTGCAAAACTGTTCTTCCCAGGAAAAATTGAACTGAAACATTATCCACTGTGGGAATAGTTTTTTTATCTATGCGCCTTACAGGAGAAATTTTATGCCTTTTAATAAAAAATCGCTAACCTCAGTTATTATTGCTTCTTTTGTTTTAATGTTTTACAGCTTCTGCTGTGTCGCTGACATTCAAACTGAAAGTGCATTTACTTCACAAATGCTACTCCAGAATGCAATCAAGGCAGGGCAGTTGGATGATGTGCGCATTTTATTGGAACAAGGAGGTATCGATGTTAACCAGCCGTTCGATCAAGGTATTACACCCTTACATTCTGCCGTCATTAATAATCAAGAAAATATTGCCACCATACTGATCCAAAATGGTGCAAAAATAGATGCAGAAGACACTTCGACCAAAGCAACTCCTCTTCATTTAGCTGCACTTTATGGACGGGAAAATATTGCAAATCTATTAATTCAAAAAGGTGCCAATGTAAATGCGGTTATGAAATTTGGCATTACACCACTCTTAGTCGCGTCTCAATTTAAACATGCCCAAATTGTTCAATTACTATTAGAAAATAAGACGGACGTTAACCATGCTGACGACGAGGGCTTTACAGCACTACACTTTGTTGCACAAAACGGCGACCCCGTTATTGCAGAGATGCTGGTTGAACATAAAGCTGAACTTAATTTGCTGGATAAAACCCACAAATCAACCCCACTAGCGATCGCGAATCAAAACAATCACTTTGATATCGCACAGATGCTACAAAAGCATGGGGGACAATAGCGGAGAATCATAATGCCAAAAACAACAAATGATTTATTACAAAAAATTATTAATCAAGAAAAGACGGCTGCTGAATTTGGCTTCTATTGGGAAAATATCGAACAACTTCTGGAACAAATTCAAAGCGAATGCGCTGAAGTAAAAGAAGCCTGGTTAAACCAAGACAATGCGCACCTAAAAGAGGAAGTCGGTGATCTTATCAATGCTACCCTCAGTTTATGCATTTTTTTAAAACTTGACCCCTTTGAGACATTAAGCGAGAGCGTTGAAAAATTCCAACAACGTTATGACGCGTTAGTTAAGCTTGTCAATCAAGATGGGCTTTCGCACTTAAAAAACAAACCTTTGGATATTTTGTTGGATTATTGGAACAAAGCAAAAAAAGTGACGGGAAAGATTTAGCATGATCATTGAATGCACCAACCCCAAAGAAATTTCTTTTTCTTACAAAGAAATCTGTAACCCCACACTACTTGAATATGCCAAAAACAAGCTGTCGCCACAAGGTATTTTAAAACAGGATGATTCTGGATCTTATTGTTATCTAAAAATACAGGATAATTTTATTTTCGAATTATTTCCATTCATCAAAGAACCTGGTTTATCTATTCCAGATTACTTTCCACCCAGATACGACACTGGGGCTCATATTAGCGTTATATATCCAGAAGAGATATTCTCAGAAAAAATTAACATTGAGGAGCTTGCAGAAACTTTTTCTTTTGAACCTACCGGATTGCTGAGTGTTTCTGTTTTTAATAAAACTTTTTTTGCACTCGCCGTTTCTTCACCTGCATTAAAAAAATTGCGACTAAGGTATAACCTTCCAACCAAGTTGAATTACCGTGGTCTTTTGGTGCCATTTCACATTACGATTGCAACAAGCGCACGGTAAATTCAAGAAGCAAAGCAAAAGTGATCGCCGATTAAAATCCCCCCTGCCGATGAGAGCAAAGCTCTCACGGCTTTCCCCCCTTTTTCAAAGTGGGGGAACGACTTTCCATCTGAAACGAGTGCCATTCACGAAAAAGGCTTTCGCGTCGACGCGTATATCTTTCATTAAGAACTGTGAAAGATATTATGCCGTCAGTGCGAAAATGACGATAATTTTTTTCCTTCTCGCACCAACCGACGAGAATGCGACCCTCGGTAAAGTAACCAATCGCAAATGGCCATATGACGCACGGACTCTGTTGACCCTTTTTTGAACGGTAAATAATATCTATTTTAGATTCACGCCTAATGGCATCTCGCAATGCTGAAAGGTCTTCATTTTCAATATTGCCTAATCTGGGTGGCCCAACCCGCAAGGGGACTGCGCCCATACCGTTTCGTATGTTAGGCGGTAAAACCTCTTTGATTTTACTTAAAGCTTCCGAAGCTGCCTTGGCCAACGGACGATCGGCAAATGTAGATACCCAAAGAATCCCAAGCATCAGTGCTTCCATTTCTGTTTGCGAGAACATCAATGGTGGTAAAAAAAAGCCTGGCCGAAGTATGTAGCCAACGCCAGGTTCTCCTTCGATGTCAGCACCTTGCAATTGAAGCGTCACTATATCGCGATAAAGGGTGCGAATACTGATATTTAACTCATCCGCAAGTTTTTGCCCACTAACTGGCTTTCTATATCTTCTTAGGATTTTGAGTAATGTCAAAAGGCGTTCTGTTCGATTCATAAATATATGATACTGCCATTTTTTGGCAGTGTCATATTGTATATTATTACGATGATACCTTAATGGCAGGAGAATATAGTCATGTTAAATCCAAATCTTGTGCTCTTTTATGTAAAAGATCCGATAGAAAGCGCATCTTTTTATGAAAAAATTTTTGAACAACAACCAGTGGCCGCTTTTCCAACCTATGTTGCCTTCAGGTTCTCTAATGATTTCACATTTAGCCTCTGGTCGACACAAGCAAAGGATTTTGTTTCGCTTGGATCGGGCAATCGATCAGAATTGGCTTTTATGGTTTCAGATGAGAATAAAGTGCGTTCTCTTCGTGATCGTTGGGGAAAATTGGGCGTGGTTATAGAGCAAGATCTGCATGAGGCAGTATTTGGATTAACTTTCGTCGCCCTAGATCCCGATGGTCATCGTATTCGTGTTTGTATTCCCGACAAGTAGCACAGACGAAAAAAGTTAAGCCTCCCCTTTGAAAAAAGGGGGATTTAAAATAATCCACACACTCATTGACGCGTAAACATCATGTTTCCCGATTCATAACGCTTTAAGCCGCATGTAAATAACCCATAGGCTACGCCAAAAAATACACCTGTACCAACAAACGTTATCAATAAATAATACCAAAGCCCCGTTCTAAAATACTCAACAGGAAAATAACTTAAAAATGCGACAGGCAAAATAGTTAAGGTAAATATTTTAAACGCACCGCTATATGCTGCATTGGGTTGTGTTGCCACAATAATCGCGTTTAAATTCAGCTCTTTAATAAAATCAGAGGCGTTTCGCATAAAAAAGGCAATGCAACTTAAATACAACAATAATGCAAACATACAAAATGTCGAAACAACCATCAATAACACCACAATCAGTAAATCCGATCTAAAATATCCTGAATATGCGACTAATAAAATACCTGTAACAACCTCTCCCAATGCCGAAACATCACCTTTAGATAAGGCAATATTCAATATAATGCTTTTGGGTTGCAGCAAAAAAGTATCTAAGTGGCCGGTTTCGATAAGCTGCGGCAGCTCTTTTATGCCATAAAAAAAAGCTTCGACAAACCCCATTGCAAAACATAAAATCCCATACGCTAAAATCATGTGTTCGAAAGTCCAGCCTTGGACCACTTTATATCTACCGAAAAAAAAACTCCACGCTATCAAAAAAAGTAATTGTTTTGTAATCGTCACAACTAATGTAATAAAAAAAGCGCCTCGCAAGGCAAAAGAAAGCTTAAGATTCGTACAGATGGTCAACCATACAAACTTTAACAGAAACATTTATCCTCCTTCTAGCACAAATGATTGAATGCCTTTTTTATACAAGAAAAGAATCACGCTCCATAACAACAGCATCCAAACGCTCCAACTCGTCAACGCCAAAGACACATTCACATGTCCACCCGTCATAAATTCCGCTGGCCACCATAATATCCAAGGATACGGCGTACAAAAACTAATGGTTTTAACTAAGGGAGAATAAAATGAAAGTGGAACAATTAATCCACCCAAACATAATGTTGCGGTTAGGTTTAAATAAATGAGCGTTTTAATGTCTCTCAGCCAAAAAGCACATAATCCTATTAATATGAGTATTGCGTTATAAAGCAGTACACTCAGTATACCGAAGCAGATCCCAATGAGCCAGGTTAAAACATCCGTTGGAAAATAGCCTGTCAAACAAATACCCAAACCAACGCAGCTCAGCCCCAATAAAACAAAACGAACCGTAAAAGCGCCAATACATGCCATTAGCCGCAAATTTAAAAAATGCATGGGTCTTAACATAAAATATGCAATTTGTCCGCTATTGATATCATCGGCAAGCTGAAAGGCCAAGGGAGGTGCCGATAAAACAATCCACTCTGTAATCGCCAAATACCATAATCGAGAGGCGGGCGCTTGCACACTACTAAAGACTTGATGAAACAAATAGACAATCACAACGTATAAGAAAAAACGACCCACCAATTGACCACGTTGCGCCAATTGATGCCGTATAGCAATATCGATGCTAGCCCAATATTTATTACTTGTTTTTGCCATTCGCATATAGCATCTGAATGATGGCTTCTAACGGTGGTCCTTCGATCGTGAGGTCTCGGAGGGTATAATTTTCTAACAAGTCGGCAACAACCGACTCGACGGCATGCTGAGCGATATCTATTTCAATTTTTAAATGATGTGGAGATTGCTCTAATACTAATATACCGGGTAATTTACAAATAATTCTTTCTTCTTCAGTTACAATAGAAAGCACTCTTTTTTTAATATATTGTGTTTTTAAATTATGCAGACTGTTATCCAGCAGTAATTG
Organism: Gammaproteobacteria bacterium; assembly: GCA_035443705.1. GTDB lineage: Bacteria > Pseudomonadota > Gammaproteobacteria > UBA6186 > Azoamicaceae > CADEGZ01. Next base: position 2,402 of record DAORSV010000050.1, on the reverse strand, counting down.
TCCTTGATCAATAATAATAACCCTATCACAGACTTTTTCAATATCATCAGTATCATGCGAGGTTAATAGCAATGTGACGCCTTCTTGCTCAGATTGCTTGAGTATCAAATCACGAATAATCGCTTTGGCTGTAATATCCAAACCAATCGTGGGTTCATCTAAAAACAAGACTGCGGGCTTATGTAAAAAACTGGCGATAATTTCACAACGCATACGTTCACCCAATGATAATTGGCGCACCGGCTTGGTCAATAGTGAAGTAACATTAAATTTTTCAGCCAGTATCTTTAAGCGCTGCTGATATTCGCTTTTAGGAATATCATAAATGGCGGCTAACAATGTTAAAGTCTCTTGGACGGGTAAGTGATACCATAATTGAGAACGTTGTCCAAACACTGCTCCAATTTGATAAGCCAGGCATTTTCTGTCTGCCGCAGGATCGCTACCTAATACTTTAACGCGTCCACTGGTCGACTGCATAATGCCTGTTAAAATTTTAATCGTCGTGGATTTCCCCGCTCCATTCGGCCCAATAAAGGCAACACGCTCTCCTGCCTTCACCTGAAAGGAAATGTCGTTAACCGCCATGATCGTCTGATAACGCGGACGCAAAGTGTTTTTCATTTTTTGTAAAAAAGACCCTTCTGAAGGTAAGGGTGTTAAAAAGCATTTTCGTAAATTTTCAACTAGGATGGCGTTCATTGGGCATATCTTATCTAGACGGTCATATAAAAGCAATAACTTAGGCTCCTGAACTGTGCTAAAATATCGGCCTTTGGCCCAACGAAATGACAGAATCAATATAGGATAGAATATGTCTGTTGAATTTGAGAAATTAATTGCAGGGTATTCTCGTTTTCGAGAAAAATTTAAAAGCGGCTCTCATTTATTATACAAGCACTTATCAGAACAAGGTCAACGCCCAAGCGCAATTGTGATTGCTTGTTCTGATTCTCGCGTAGATCCCGCGATGATTCTAGACTGCGATCCGGGTGATTTATTTATGATAAGAAACGTCGCAAATTTAGTTCCCCCTTATGAAGATGATCACCATTACCATGGAACCAGCGCCGCCTTAGAATTTGGTGTCTGTCATTTAAAAATTGCACATATTATTGTATTAGGTCATAGTCAATGTGGCGGAATACAGTCTCTCTTAGAAACAAATACAGTTGATCCAAACGGCTTTATCGCTAAATGGATGCAATTAGCTAAACTCTCCACTCGTATACAAATGTCCGACGATTTTCTGCCTATCGCACATCAAGCTGAACTTTGCGAAAAAGAGTCGATCTCAGGCTCACTCGATAACTTAATGACTTTCCCATGGATTCAAAAAAGAGTAAAAGAAAACAAAATAATCCTGCACGGATGGTATTTTAATTTATCCAATGGAACCATTGATTATTTTGATCAAACAACACGACAATTTTTGCCGCTCACTCAAGAACAATGCTAAGAGCTTTGTGATACTTCATATCCCGCATTTAGCCAGGCGGCCAACCCACCTTCCAGGTGATAGATTTCCAACCTGGGATCTACGATAACAAGCCTCTCACACGCCAAAGCTCCTCGCTTACCATGCTGACAATGCAGCACTCTTTTTTTTCCCCCATGATCGGGTAACCCCTCTGCAGATAATGTCGCAAGTGGGATTAAAGTAGCGCCAGGAATGTGTGCAAGATGATACTCATGTGGTTCTCGTACATCTATCACAAATGCTTCATCTTTTTCTAGCCAGGCTTTAAGGGTTCTTGGATCGATTGTTTTGATCGACATAACGGTATTCAACTTCCTATCTTTCGGAAAAAAAATCTAACCTGATTAAACTAGCGTATCATTTGCGTTAATGCAAGAAATTTTGGCACATACTCGCGTGTTTGCTTTGGAAGCGCTAGAAACCAAAAAGACGTCGGTTTCCCTGCCTTTTTATTACGTTTAATGGCGCGTTCAACAGTGCCTTCTCCTGCATTGTAGGCCGCCAGTGTCAGCATCCAATCGCGATTGAATTTTTTATGTAAATATTCCAGGTAGTTTAAAGCGGCATGCGTGGAAGCCTTAACATCTTTGCGACCATCGTATCCTGAGCGTTGTTTTAAACCAAATTGTCTACCTGTAGCGGGCATAAATTGCCATAATCCAACGGCACCTCGATTCGAAATCGCTTGTGATTGAAAATTGCTCTCGAGCATGGGCAACAACACAAGCTCAGCGGGCAACTTACGTTTTTCGACTTGTTCAAGAATGTAACACAAATCCGAGCTTGCAAGCATTGTTGTTTTTAGAAACAAGCTTTTTGACTGATTGAATTTTTTAAAATGTTTTTGAACTTCCGGTGTATTCTGCATCCCCGTAAATTGCGTTGTAAGATTAAAGTTTTTACGCAACCTTCCAAAAAGAGG
>DAORSV010000049.1:0-11562 GCA_035443705.1 Gammaproteobacteria bacterium | reverse complement strand
GCGCTCCCTAGGGGACTCGAACCCCTGTTACCGCCGTGAGAGGGCAGCGTCCTAGGCCACTAGACGAAGGGAGCCTCAAGAGTGTTATTATACGGAACATACTAGAGTTGTCCATCAAAAGGCTGTATTTATTATAAATGTTAACTAACATACGAAATTGGTTTTGTTCAATTCGCGAAAAGCGTGATCGAAGCCGTCAGAACCAGACAACACCCCAAAACCCAGTGATTATTCCTCGTAGTGCACATTGTGTGTCGCGTGCCAATATTAGCAAGCATGCACTGAAGGTTTTGTATCGACTACATGACGCAGGGTATCAAGCCTATTTGGTGGGTGGTGGCGTACGAGATGTGTTGCTCGATTCACATCCTAAAGACTTTGATGTCGCTACCAATGCGCGGCCTGAAGAAATCCAAAACTTGTTTCGCAATTGTCGCCTAATCGGTCGACGATTTCGTTTAGCGCATGTGCATTTTGGATATCATATTATAGAGGTTGCGACTTTTCGCGCAAATTCAGACGATAAAGCACTGAGTCCACATTTGGTACATTCAGAAGAAGGCATGATATTGCGTGACAATATTTATGGCATGCTGATTGACGATGTTTATAGGCGCGATTTTACGGTGAATGCGCTGTATTACAATATTGCCGATTTTACATTGCTCGACTATGTTGGCGGTTTAAAAGATTTGAAAGCGCGTTGTTTAAGAATGATAGGAGAACCCAGCCAACGTTACAGAGAAGATCCCGTTCGTATGCTACGTGCCATTCGTTTTGCCGCAAAATTAGGATTTAGTATTCATCCTGATTCCGAAAAACCGCTGTTTGAGCTTGGTGCTTTAGTCAAACAAGTGCCTTCTGCACGCTTGCTCGATGAATTTATGAAAATGTTTTTAAGTGGTTTTGCAGAGGTCAGTTTTAGGTTGTTGCGCCATTATGGGTTATTTATCGTATTGTTTCCACAAGCAGAACAGTGTTTAATGAAAGAACAAGGCGCTATCGCAAAATCGTTTATCACGGGCGCGTTATTAGCCTCAGATCAACGTGTACACGAAAGCAAGCCTGTTGCCTTGCCTTTTTTGTTGGGTGCTTTTTTATGGTATCCTGTACAAGCGCGTGCAATGGTATTAATGAAAGAAGGTGTCTCGGAATTTACCGCGTTTTATGAGGCTTGCGATTGGGTGCTGCAGGAGCAGCAACAAAGCGTTGTTATTTCTAAGCGTTTTTCTCAGGCCATTCGAGAGATTTGGATTTTGCAGATTCGTTTAATTCGAAGACTGCGAAAACGTGTATCCGAATTGGTTTTACATCCGCGTTTTAGAGCCGCTTATGACTTCTTGTTATTGCGTGCGTCTACGGGTGATAAATCAGTTGAAGAAGTGGCAGCGTGGTGGAAAACGTATATTGAAGCAAATAACGATACACGTGGATTGATGGAAAAAGCGCTGCAAGAGGCGAGCCACACTCATCGTTCTAAGCGTAGAAAGAGGCGTTGAAGTTAATTTTAACACTTGAAGGAGAGTCAATATGAAGTCATATATGATCATTGAAGGTAGTAGCCAAGCAATGGAACTTTTTGAAAAGAAAGTCGCAGATGCTTTAGAGGAAGGTTACAGTTTAGCGGGCGAGTTGATTGTAAAATCACAAGCGTCCGATATGAAATTTTATCAACCGGTTATTCTTTCTGGCATGGACGAAGAAGAGTGGGATGAAGATGAAGACGAAGAAGAGGATGAAGACGACGAATAATCGAATTGTCTAAAGCGTTCCATTCACTATCGGCCACCCGATGCTAGCCACCGAGTGGTTGATTACGGATGTGTGTTTTTTCTGGTAGGAGTCTCCGTATCTTTTGTACTAGCTTCTGCTCTAGCGTCGTCCAGAATTTTCTGAGAGTCAGGCGTTATAATGTGCTTAACCCCTACCTTGTTTGTCTCTGCAATAGCAAACTCGATTTGTTTTGGATCTTGTAAATTGATATGCACTGGGCGACGAGGGTAGGCATCTGCGGCCGCTTTTATTGCCGAAAGTATGATGTGCAGAGCTGCTCCATCGTCATGCGGGATCGTTATTTCACTCTTCCCTGGCGTTATTTTCCGGATTTCCCATGGCGGTGGGCTGGTGATTTTCATTTTGTTTGCCGCTTCTTCAACATCTACTTTTTTTTCAATGTGTTTGCTGTAATTTGTCACGACGGCGTCGCAAAAGTGTTTGAACTCAGGATCCAGTTTCGCTGAAGGGGCGCTTGTGGGTGGATCAATTGGTGCAACTGTCGTCGGAACAGTCGGTATAACAGTGAGTGTAACGGGCGTATCAACCGCTGTAACAGTTGGTGTATCAACAGGTGTCAGCGTTAAAGATTTCGCTCCCGTAGTGGCGTTGATATACCCGTGCAACATAGGTGGATGCACCACCACCGGCTTTGCAGGTACCGCTGCTATCGGCTTTTCTCTTTTCCCGAGCTTTTCTTCCGCTACTTGTACGTAAGTATTGTAACTTAAGTCGTTAATGATTGACATCGAAAGAGATGCAGGTCCCTCGCCATAATTAAGTTCTTTGACTAATATGAGCTCTTTTTTTTCATTTTCAAACCAACCCGCTTCAATACACTTTTTCCTTAGCGCTTCTTCAACGGAAGGGTGCACTTGTTCTAATCGGGCAATACAATACTGTACAGCACAGTCTATATAGGGCAAACGCGCATACGTCTTAACGCCTAACAGGTTGCAGACGTTCTCTGCAACCGCCGCATTCTGTTCGCGTCTTAGAGCGATTGTTGGCATGATAAGCTTCGTTCGAGCATGTGCTGGAGATTCTTTAACCGTACCACCATTTTTTTTAGTATCTTCAAGATATTTTGTGTGCTGTTGAAGAAGGTTTTCTTGGACAGCAAGCTCCTTCCCAAGTTGTTTCACAACATCCGTATTCTTAAGTTTTTCTAGAGCCTGGCTTTGGACCAATGCCAGCGCGTCTCTAAGCTCTTGCTGTTTTTTAATAGCAGCATAGTATGTGCTGTTATCGAGATCGGGCGGGATGCCAGATTTCTTTTTCAGATATTCCGCTTGTCCGTCAAGGTATATTTTTTGAATGGTTTCGTTCTGAAATTTTAGAAAATCTACTAAGTTTTCATACTCTTCTCCAGTCAATCTTACCATCCCGGTTTCATTATCAATTTTTCTTTTGAAAAGTTCTGACAACTTGAATTTTTTAAACAGTTCCTTTCTTGAAAAGTGCTCGTTATTTATTGTATCATTAATTGCATCTAATATGCTTTTTGGAACACCTAATAAGATTTTTGGATCATTGGTTTTGTCTCGCAGATTTTTAAGGCCCTCTTTATTTTTTGTGATTTTTTCTTTCAGTGAAAGTAAAGGTTCGAGCTCGGGCTTTTTTTTATAAGCGGTTATCGCTTTAATGAGGGGTTCTTTTTGCTTTTCATAATATGTGTTGTTCAGATATTCGTCTTGTTTCTCAATGTATATCTTTTGAATTGTTTCGTTCTGAAATTTTAGAAATTTTTCTAAATTGTCACTCTCTTCTGGAGTTAGTTGAATCATTCCTTTCTCGTCAACTTTTTTTGCTAAAAGTTCTGGCAACTTAAGTTCTTGAAATAGTGCATCTTCTGAAAAAAGTTCTGGTAATTTAAATTGTTTAAACAGTGTATCTAACAGACTTTTTGGAACGCTGGTCTTGTTTTTCAGCTTTTCAAAACTCTCTTTGTTTTCTTTGATTTCGTTTTTCAGCGAAAGTAAAGGAGCAAGCTCTGGTTTTCCTTTGTAAAGTTCTATGGCGTCGTTTTTCTCTTGGTTAAGTTTTTTTTCTTGTTCCCACATCGATTCTATTGTGATCTGCTGTGCCTCGGTAAGTGCTTTTAATCTTTCAATTTCTTTTTTCGTTGCTTTTGATATTTTTTTTATTTTCGTTTTTAGTTTCTTAATTTTTTCTGCGCGAGTATCGTCAACGGCTTGCTCTTTTTTCAATATGGTTGATTCATCTTCATTTCCCGTGTAGTCGCGAACTATCTTCAGTCCTAACGCTTTAATAAGAGAATTGATTTTTAACTGCTTTTCTTCTGCGGATAAAGGTGTAGACATATATGTTTCCGTCGGTTCCTTATCCTTTAAATATAGTATATTTGAAAAGTAATTGTGACCCGTCGAGGATTTTTAGCCTTCCGGCTTAGTGGGTATGAGGGCTAAAAGGATAAGTTGGCATGTATTTAGCGATAGGTTTTGCTTGTCCTAACGCACCAGATACCCTTAAGAATGATATAATGCGTTTTTTTGAACAAAAATAACCGTGGAGTGTTCTGATGACCTCATCGATTGCCTGGCAAGACTTAAAAAAACATCACGCCGCTTTAGTGAATATGCATATGCGTGATTTGTTTAAAGAAGATCCAAACCGATTTTCGGCATTTTCCGTGCAGGTAAACGATATTTTATTGGATTATTCTAAACAACGCGTTACCCAAGACACAGTCAAAAAACTCATTGCACTCGCAAATGCCTGCGATTTAAAAACCCAGATTAGGGCATTATTTTCGGGTGGTATTGTGAATATCTCCGAACAAAAACCGGCTTTACATACTGCTTTGCGCGATCCAACGGGCACGCCGTTAATGGTTGAAAATCAAGATGTTAAGAAAGCGATTCATGCAGAACTACAGCGCATCGAACAATTTGTAGAAGCTGTGCGCTCTGGGAGTCGATTAGGGGCGACAGGCAAACGGATAACTGATGTAATTAGCCTGGGTATCGGGGGATCAGATCTCGGTCCTGCTATGGTGTGCGAGGCATTGAACGACTATAAAACAACCGATATTCAATTACATTTTATTTCCAATGTCGATGGAAAAACATTGGCACCGCTTTTAAAAAAGTGCAATCCTGAAACAACCTTGTGTTTTATTAATTCCAAAAGCTTTACAACCATCGAAACGCATCAAAATGCAAAAGCATTGTGTTCCTGGTTTGAACCTGTTTTAGGCCTGAAAACCATTGATCATTTAATTGCGGTTACGGCACAAGCTAAACGTGCAGAAGCCTTTGGCATAGCGAAAGAAAACATTTTTGAATTTTGGGATTTTATAGGGGGACGATATTCCGTTTGGTCTGCTGTTGGTTTACCGATTGCGTTGTTATTAGGGATGCCCCATTTTAAAGCATTTTTAGCGGGTGCTTATGAGATGGACAAGCATTTTTATTCAGCACCTTTTGATCAGAACATACCGGTATTAATGGCATTGTTAGGCATTTGGAATATTAATTTTGAGGAATACACAACACAAGCGGTGATTCCTTATGAAGATGGGTTGCGCCAATTTCCCGATTATTTACAGCAATTAGAAATGGAAAGTAATGGCAAAAAGGCACAGCAGATTTCTGGCTTTGTATCACATGCCACCGCTGCTGTTATTTGGGGTGGCGTAGGGTGTAATGGACAACATGCTTATATGCAATTATTGCATCAAGGGACACAAATTATACCGGTTGATTTTTTAGTCGCCGCTCTGGGGCATCCGGAATTTGAAGAACATCATCAGTTATTAGTGGCCAGTTGTTTTAGCCAAAGTAAAGCGTTAATGGAAGGTACCGCGGAAAATATCGATCCAAATTTAACGACAGATCACTTAAGAGATGCAAAACAGTGTTTTGGAAACCGACCCAGTAACACTTTAGTGTTTTCAAAATTAACACCCAAAGTGTTGGGGTCGCTTATCGCGCTTTATGAACATAAAGTATTTGTACAAGGGATTTTATGGGGCATTAATTCTTTTGATCAATGGGGTGTAGAATTAGGAAAGACATTGGTTAAAAAGATTCTGCCACTTTTAGAAGGATCGGTAACGCCTGGAAAAACAATGGATTTAGACAGCTCTACGCGTGGGTTGATTGATTATTGTCTGCGTATTAAATCCTGAAAAATGTGTTCGTAGGGACGGATCTCGCTCTTTTCGTACCCTCTCCGGCGTTCGCGGGAGAGGGTGGCGCGTGGCGCCGGGGGAGGTCATTGCGCTGTGCGTTTTTCGCGAATTTCGTCTAAGGTTTTGCAATCGATGCATAAAGTGGCGGTTGGGCGCGCTTCAAGACGTCGAATACCAATTTCGATACCACACGACTCACAGTACCCATATTCTTTGTCGTCTATTTGCTGTAGTGCTTCTTCGATTTTTCGAATTAATTTGCGTTCTCTATCGCGAGCGCGAAGTTCAAGATTCAAAATTTCTTCTTCTGTTGCACGATCGTTGGGATCTGCTAGAACCTGAACACTTTTTCCTTTCATTTCATTAATGGTGTTGTCGACTTCTTGCATTAGGTCTTTTTTCTTTTCGGAAAGAATATTACGAAAATGTTTGAGTTGTTGTTCATTCATATAAACTTCGCCGGGTTTAGCCTCGTAAGGCTCGAATTTATAAGACAGCATCATATGATCGAGCACGTAAGCGTTTGTCGGTGGCGTACCGAGAGAATCCGTTGACTTTTTCTTTTTAGCTTTAGCGGTCATTTGGTTATCCTCCACCTGTTTTAATTCCTTAAACCTTAATTTATAGCACAAACCCTTCTCGCAAGCAATGGTGTACTTACACCTTTATTTATGAACATCCGAGCCGATGAATAAGAACGCAAACCAACTTTTACGGTTAACCTTATGAAATTTAAGAGTCCACTAATAGAAGCCGTTTTATTAAAGCGTTCTTTTGGTTTTTTAGTAGAAGTATTACTAAAAAATAAACAGAAGCGGATGTTGTATTGTCCCAATTTAGGTTCACTTCGACATTGTGATGTTTTAGGTAGTCGACTGTGGTTCTCTAATCCCAATCGATTGTCTCAAGGATATTTAGATGTTTGGGAATTAACAGAGGTCGATGGTGGTTGGCTTGTTTTTATCAATCCAGGTTATGCGGGAATTCTCGTACGTGAAGCCATTGAGTATCAGCTGATCCCAGAATTAGCAGGGTTTCATTTTTTACAAAGTTCAATGAGGCCTAGTTTTGGTTATGGTATTGAAATGTTGTTAAAAGAAAACGGCGAGCAATGCTTTATTCATGCAGAGCCGGTATTAAGTGCGGCTGAAAGAAACCAAGGGTATTTCCCGGAAGAAAGAGGTATGGGAATATCTGCATTAGAAGAACTGATAGCGTTAAAAGAAGCAGGACATCGTGCGATCTTGTTTTATTGTATTCAGCATAACGGTATTACCTGTTTGCGTCTGGCAAATAATATTGATCCAAGGTATGGTATTCGCTTGAGAGAAGCTGTCGCCTTGGGCGTAGAATGCTTAGCTTATCGCGCCCATATTAGTTTACAGGAAGTGGTTTTGGGATCTCGGGTGCCCATTTTGTTGGCGGAAGAACCACTTGGGATTAAGTCTGGAAATTGGAAATAACGCTGTGCGCAGCTTCTAATGTCTGATCGAGGATTGATTGCATATGCTGGGTTGATACAAACCCAGATTCAAAAGCCGAGGGTGCTAAGTAAACACCTTTCTGTAACATACCATGAAAGAATTTTTTAAATTGTTCAATATTGCATTGTTCAACGTGTTCGAAATGTGTTATCGTTTTTTCTGTCGTAAAAAACAGGCCAAACAGGCTACCCACCTGATGTGTTTGTAAGGGTAAATTAAACTGTTCTGCAATATTTTTTAAGCCATTCATCAAATAGGTTGTTGCCTTGTTTAAGCTTTCATAAACGCCGGGTTCTCTGAGTAACTGCAATGTTGTGAACCCTGCAGTTAAAGCGATAGGGTTTCCGGATAATGTACCGGCTTGATAGACGGGTCCTTGGGGTGCTAAATAGGCCATAATATCGCGTCTTCCACCAAATGCACCAACAGGTAATCCGCCACCGATAATTTTACCGAGACACGTGAGATCAGGTGTTATTTGATAAAGTGCTTGTGCGCCACCGAGTGCGACTCTAAATCCGGTGATCACTTCATCAAAGATCAGAAGACTTTTATATTGATGACAGAGTGCTTTCAAACCGGTTAAAAAATCAGGCAAAGGTGGAATGCAGTTCATGTTACAAGCGATAGGTTCTACAATAATCGCAGCAATTTCATCTCCAAACTTTTCAAAAATGGTTTTAACTGCGGCTAAATTATTAAAGGGTGCAATTAAGGTTTCGTTTGTAAAAGCTTCTGGTACACCTAACGAATCAGGTATGCCCAATGTTAATAATCCAGAACCGCCTTTAATCAGCAAACTATCGGTATGACCGTGATAACCGCCCTGGAATTTTAAGATTTTGTTTCGTCCTGTAAATCCTCTGGCTAATCGGATGGCGCTTTGTGTGGCTTCGGTACCGGAGTTACACATCCGTACTTGTTCAATCGATGGCATCAGTTCGGTGATTAATTCTGCCATTTCAACTTCAATTTCAGTTGGAGCACCAAATCCTAGGCCTTGTGGTAGGGCGGCTTCCAGAGCTTTTAGAATCTGAGGATGCGCATGCCCGTGGATAAGCGGACCCCAAGAACCGACATAATCAATATATTTTTTGCCTTCCACGTCAAAAAGATAGGCTCCATTCCCAGATTTAAAGAAGACGGGCGTTCCCCCAACGCCTTTAAAGGCGCGCACAGGGGAATTAACCCCACCCGGAATAACAGTTTGTGCCCGAGCATATAACTTGGTAGAATAGTCCATCAAAATGATCCTTTCGCGAGTGTTGCGATTTAAATCTTAAACGAGTGATGTGTCGAAATGCAACCGCGTGAGAATCATGAACATGAGATTGTCTTAAATATAGGTTTTGCGAGGTATTCTTAAAAATGGAAATATTAAATTCGATAGATGTCCACTTTGTGATGTCTTTAGCGATTATTCTGGTTATTTTTGCAATATTTTATGGTATGGCGCTTAAAAGACAGAAACAGGCTGTGCTTAAAATAGACGAATCGCTTAAACGCCAAGAACAAGCGAATTTTCAGCTCAATCAAATTTTAAATGAAATTCGTCGTTCCAATCGGTTGTTGTCGGAGTTGGCAGATATGGAATCAACCGGCGAATTTGTCGAACCCATGGAGCAAAATCAGATTCTACAAAACGCTGATAATAGCGCTTCTAGTGGTGTTTCCAACTCAGGATCACAAATTGATTCTCAATATAAGCTTTATGTAGGCAATATCGATTATGCGGCGACTGAAGCCGAATTGGCTTCGTATTTTGGGCAATTTGGTGCGGTTGAGTTTGTTAATATCCCCGTTAATCGTTATACCGGTAAAGCGCGTGGATTTGGTTTTGTCAGTTTTATCTCGAAAGAAGATGCCGAACGTGCAATGTCTTTGCATGGTTCCGAATTTAAAGGTCGCCAAATTCAAGTGAATTTTGCCAAAGAACGTGGGGAGACAGCTTAATGAAACGCTACATGTGCTTGCTTTGCGGGTGGATTTACAATGAGGCAGAAGGTTGGCCAGATGACGGCATTGCGCCTGGTACACGTTGGGTCGATATTCCACTAAATTGGCGTTGTCCGGATTGTGGTGCGACCAAATCAGATTTTGAGATGGTTGAGGTTGAGGGATCTCTTTAAAAAGGTTTGACAACAGCTAAAATCACAATTCCAATTAACAACAGTACGGGGAATTCGTTTAACCAACGATAGAATACATGCGAGTGGGTATTCTGGTTCAGCTCAAATTGGCGCCGTAAATAACCACAATATAAATGATACAGAATTAATATTAAGACAAGCGCTAGCTTAAGATGTAACCATAATGCGCTTTTATATAACTGCCACGCATAAGCGTGCAACAACCAAAGGCCCAGCAAGATCGTGAAGACTGCCCCGGGTGCCATAATCCCGTAATAGAGTTTTCGTTCCATGATCTTAAAGCGCTCTTGGCTGATTTGATCTGTACTCATGGCATGATAAACAAAAAGGCGCGGCAGATAAAAAAGTCCACCAAACCAGGTGACCATCGCAACAATATGAAAAGCTTTTATCCATAGCATAGACTTTAGGATATCATACTTCTTGACTAGGCTAGTAAATCACAGGATAATTTAGCCATGCATATATCTCAACCTCAGCTATCTGATCCCATTTCATTTACCGAGATGGCTATTGCCAAGGTAGAAAGCCTGATTGCCGCAAAAGGCAATAAAAAACTAAAATTACGCATTTATATTGTGGGTGGGGGTTGTTCCGGGTTTAAATACGGTTTTGGTCTAGATGAAAAAATAGCCGAAGACGATATTCTTATCAAGAAAGAGACCGTGTCGATGGTTGTGGATGCGGCAAGTGCTCAGTATTTAGTGGATGCAGTTGTCGATTATAAAGAAGATTTGGAGGGTGCTCGGTTTTTAGTGCGTAATCCCAATGCAGAGACTACTTGTGGATGTGGTTCGTCATTTTCACTCAAAGAAGCGTAAGGTTTTAGTCAAAAAGCGCTGGAAGGCTTCTTGCTGGAGGCTACATTAATTTTTTCTTCATGCGTATCCAATAATCGTATCATTTCTTTTGCATGTGCAATAAAGTGGCGTTTATTCGATTCTTGAATAGGACTTCGCTTAGGCAGCATAACGGTTAATGGATTGTGATGGGCTCCGCCAATGCGAAATTCATAGTGTAAATGCGGACCTGTTGCCAATCCCGTACGACCCACATAACCTATAATTTCTCCTTGTTTGACCTCTTTTCCTAATCGGCATTCTTTAGGAAATCGAGACAAATGGGCGTAGAGTGTCGAGTATCGAGCACCATGTTGTAATTCAACAACTTTTCCGTATCCACCTCGTGTTCCCACAAAAGTAACTTTGCCATCGCCAGTTGCTTGAACGGGTGTGCCGTGTGGCGCGGAATAATCGGTACCCTTATGCTGACGCATTCGGTGCATGACGGGATGATTGCGCTGACCGAAATGAGAACTAATGCGTGTAAAATTAAGGGGCGCTCGTAAAAAAGCCTGCTGCATTCCATACCCGTCTGGTGTAAAGTAACTGGTGTGTCCGGATTTGTCGGTGTAGCGTATCGCTTGATGCATTTTTCCGCCATTCACAATCTCGGCAGCCAGAATTGAACCTGTTTTAACGCGTTCACCGTCTTCATTGCATTTTTCTTCATACAATACGCGGAAGGTATCGTTGCGCTGCAAATCTAAAGAAAAATCAATATTCCAGCCAAAAATTTCTACCATCTGCGCTAAAATGTTGTGATCCAATCCCGCGCGTTTGCCAGAAGCAAATAGTGAATTTTGGATTTCCCCTTTGCCAAAGGCCAGTTTTTTTTCAAGCGGAACCAGTTTGTGTTCGACTTGAAAACCTTCATCAACACGTGAAAGGTATAGAGAGTCACCGGGTGCAATTTCTAAAGTTAATGAAACGACTTGTTGTTCTTCAGACACTTGGACTTTTAAGGTTTGTCCTGGTATCAAGGCGCCCAAACGCCTACAGGCGGGATCTGTGGTAATCATTTCGTGCACATCTTTGGTTGAAATGCCGAGGCGTGTAAAAATTTTAGAAAGTGTATCTCCAGTATGCACTTTAATCGTATGCCAACTTTTATCTGTTTCATATTCTTCTACGGCTTCGAGCAATTTATTAGGTAGCTC
>DAORSV010000048.1:0-11859 GCA_035443705.1 Gammaproteobacteria bacterium | reverse complement strand
CTCTAGGCCCAAAACCGCTTGCGTGACTTTTGCATGACAATGATCTCTCGTCCCAGATGGATTTTTTTATCACTACGATAAACAGCGTGTTACCATAGCGAAATGATTAAAAAAACGCTTGTTTGGTTACGTCAGGATTTACGGCTACTGGATAATCCAGCGCTTTATCATGCGTGCACATTAAATCAACCTACGCTCATCATTTACATACTAGATGAAACGTTATATCCCTTAGGCGGAGCACAATGTTGGTGGCTACATTACAGTTTAGAAGCATTACAAAAAAGTTTATCGAGGCAAGAAAGTGCATTAATTTTAAAAAAAGGCGCTTCAGAAACAATCTTATTAAACTTAATAAAAACCGAAAATATTTCTCACGTCTTCTGGAACGACTGTTACGAACCACTGACAATGGCAAGAGATTTCAAATTAAAGCAGCTTTTAAAAGAAATGGGCATTACAATAGAATCTTTTAACGGGTCTTTATTAGGCGATCCGGAAAACATTAAAAACAAAGAAAATTCTTTTTTTAAAGTATTTACTTATTATTGGAAATATTGCTGTTTACATCAAAAAATTAAACCTTTAATGTCGAAACCAAAATTTATTAATCTAGCACATCATTCAAAAATCACTTTAGAAAGCGATGTTTTATCAAGCTGGAATCTTTTGCCGCAAAATCCAGATTGGTCCCTTGGTCTAAAAAAGTATTGGGAACCTGGCGAAATTGGCGCAAAAAAACAACTCAAAAAATTTATTCAATCAAATTTAATCGATTACGCGCATGGGCGAGATTTTCCAGCACAGCTAAAAACCTCTCTTTTATCTCCATACTTACATTTTGGTGAAATCAGCCCATGGCAGATTTACCATGCTATCAAGCAAATTGAAATACAAAATCCCATAACAAGTAAATCAACAGAACGTTATTTAACAGAATTAGGATGGCGGGAATTTTCTTATTATCTGTTATACCATTACCCACAATTGCCCGAAAAAAATTTTAAAACGCAATTTGATACGTTTCAATGGCTTAATAATAAAGAATTATTAAAAGCCTGGCAAAAAGGTAAAACTGGATATCCGATTGTAGATGCAGGTATGCGCCAGCTGTGGCATACCGGCTATATGCACAATCGTGTACGTATGATTACTGCCTCATTCTTAACAAAGCATCTATTAATAGATTGGCGTGTTGGCTCAGCTTGGTTTTGGGATACTCTAGTGGATGCAGATCTAGCAAACAATTCTGCCAGCTGGCAATGGGTTGCTGGCAGCGGTGCAGATGCTGCTCCTTACTTTAGAATTTTTAACCCTGTATTACAAGGCGAAAAATTTGATGCTAGCGGAGAATACGTGCGAACTTGGGTTCCAGAACTAAAAAAATTGCCTAATAAATACATTCATAAACCTTGGGAAGCCTCAAAATCTATTTTAAATACCGCAAATATTATCTTAGGCATAGATTATCCGCTCCCTATTGTTGAGCACGCTAAAGCACGCCAAGATGCTTTGGAGCGATATCAAACAATTCTAAAAAACAGCTATCGCTGATGTTGATATCATATTGACTCTCAAATAAACTTAAGATAGCATAACAGTAGTTTCATGACAAAAAGCAATATCAGAGGTGTAATTTCAACCAAAATCATTTATGTAAACTTTCAATTTTAGATTTGAGAATATGGGTTCATTTAGGATGTACTTCTGAAGAAAAATACAACTCACAACTGGTTAGTATTGACATTCATTTTCTTTTTTCATCTCCTCCACCAGGCGTTCAAACAGATTGTTTAAATGATACCGTATGTTATCTAAAAATAGTTGAACTTATACAAGCCTTGGTCAAAAAAAAATCCTTCAATCTAGTTGAACATTTAACAAGCCAGATATACGAAATAACTTATCAACACTTACTGGATTTACGATGGAAAGATATTACACTAGCGGTATCTGTCAATAAAGTTTCGCCGCCTGTTCCAGGTATACATGGTGGTGTTACATTTTCGTATTCTAATGCATTTATAGAAGAGTAAAACATATATGATCTATATTAGCATAGGCTCTAACCTTGGCCATCGATTAAATAATATCCAAAAAGCAGTTTCTTTATTAAAAGAACGCTATTTTTCGGATTTGAAAATGTCTATTATTTTAGAAACACCCGCTATTTTACCCAATAATGCACCAACGGAATGGAATAAACCTTTCTTAAATATGGTTATACAAGGAGAAAGCGCGATTGAACCAGAACGATTATTAGTCGCGTTGAAAAAAATTGAACAAGAAATGGGCAGAGGCGCCGTTTACCCAACATGGGGACCCCGCATCATTGATTTAGATATTTTGCTTTGGAATAACCAAACTGTCGTTAGTCCAAAATTAATGATCCCACACCCTGAATTATTAAATCGCGCTTTTCTTATTCACTTAATCGCCCTACTCAACCCAGAATGTCGATATAAATCCCTAGATGAAAATCCTTATAACAATAAAACTTTTGGAGAAATAGCGCATTTAACTTCAAATATAAATGCTTGTTATGATCGCAGCTTTGTTGTTGATCCAAAATTAGTAGGCATCGTTAATATTACACCAGACTCTTTTTCGGATGGCGGACAAAATTTTAGCCCTGAAGATGCGGTTGCGCGAGCTAAACAACTTATTTTAGAAGGTGCAACTGTCGTTGAACTGGGCGCGCAATCTACTAGACCCACGGCGGTTATGCTTGATCCTACTGTGGAATATCTAAGATTACAACCCGTTTTAGAAGGATTATCGGATTGTATTAAAAACAAAGAGATTATGATTAGCATAGATACTTTTTTACCGCAAGTTATCTTACAAATCTTAAAGGATTATCCTGTCTCATGGATCAATGATGTTAAAGGCAGCTTAGACGGTAAAACGTTAAGAAAAATCGCAGATTCCGGGTTAAAAATCGCTATTATGCATTCCTTGACTATTCCGGCACAAAAAGATCAATGTTTAGATTTTGAACACGTGCCCATGGAAAGTATAAACCAATGGGCAAAACAAAAAATTGATTATTTAGAACAATTTGGGTTTAGTAAAAACGATATTATTCTTGATCCTGGTATAGGTTTTGGAAAATCTTCTTATCAAGATATCTCTCTATTCAAGAGCATTCATCAACTTAAAGACTTGGGATGCGAAGTATTAGTTGGTCATTCGAGAAAAGCTTATACTTCTTCATTTTACCCATCCTCAGCAAATGAGCGTGATTTAGAAACCATTGCCATTTCAAGCACCTTGGCAGCTCAAGGTGTTGACTATTTACGCATTCATCACGTTAAAAATCATCAGCGCTTTTTCGTGGCACAACAAATTTCACAGTCTCAAAAAGTAAAAGAATAAGAGACGATATTAAACGGCCTAAAACAGAACAAACTACTACATAATTTTTCTAATGCGAGCAGCAAACACACTCACCACAAACAAAACCATTGCAACAATGACAATCGAGGGGCCTGCTGGCCAATCCCAATTAAATGAGATTTGAATGCCCCCAAATACAGACACCATACCAACGATACTGGCAATAATAGCCATGTTTTCCGGTGTTTTTGAAATTTGTCTCGCGCTAGAAGCCGGGATAATTAAAAGCGCTGTAATTAACAATATGCCAACTAGTTTCATTGCAACCGAAAAGACAACTGCCATAATGACTACCAATATCCATTGCATAGCGAAAACCGGTACCCCCTCTACTTTGGCTAAATCTTCATGTACCGTCATCGATAAAATAGGACGCCAAATTTTTACAAAACTTAAAAACACAATAACATCGACGCAATAAATCCAAATCAAATCTATATTATTCACCGAAAGAATATCGCCATATAAATATCCAAGCAAATCAACGCGAATGCCTTTTAATACCGTTGCTAAAATAAGCCCTATCGCCAACGTCACATAAGCCAACATACAAAGAATTGTATCGTTTGCTAAATGTTGTTGTCTAGAAAACAGTGCCAAAGAACACGCAACCAGAATACAAACACTGGTTAAACCGATATAAATATGAATATTCAATAATAATGCAAAACATAATCCCAACAAGGTTGAGTGCGCTAACGCATCCCCAAAATTTGCCATACGCCGCCAAACAATAATCGAGCCCAGCGGACCTGCCACCAATGCGATGCCCATACCCGCAACCACCGCGCGAACCATAAAATCTAAGGACATACATCTCCACCTAAATTATGTTTGTGATTATGTTGATGTGCATAAACGGCTAATTTTCCAGATTCCCATGCCCCAAATAGACTTAAAAATTCTGGATGTTGACTCACAGCTGCAGGAGTGCCTGAACAGCAAACATGTTTGTTCAAGCAAATCACAGAATCCGTGCCCGCCATCACTAAATACAAATCATGCGAGACCATTAAAATGCCGCAGTGATGTGTGTCTCGAATATGCATAACCAAACGGTACAATTCTTCTTGACCCGTCACATCCACACCTTGCACAGGTTCATCTAATACTAAGAGGTCAGGCTTGCGTAACAACGCGCGCGCTAATAATACTCGCTGACGTTCGCCACCCGAAAGCGATTGCATCGGCGCAGCAAGCAAATGGCGAATGGTTAATTCATCAATAGTGTTGTTTAATATATGTCTCGAGACATTTTCTGCTAGTTGTAAAAATCGGTTTACAGACAAAGGCATAAACGGTTCAATAGCCAACCCTTGTGGCATGTATCCCATTCGAATGCCCGGTTCTAACTGCACCGTACCTTTATTGGGTGACATTAAGCCCAGCACAACTTTTACTAAAGTTGATTTACCCGCTCCATTAGGTCCAATAAGAGTTACAATTTCACCTCTACGTACGGTAAGATGCACATCTGTTAAGATCGTTTTTTGTCCAAACTGAACAGAAATCTGATTAGCAGTTACTAAGGGCAAAGGTAGACCATCCTTTAAGTTGAGTATTTAACATATTTATGAAATCGATACAATCCGCTTTATTTTCGATCATTCTCTTCAGCCTAGGGACCTTTTGGACAGGCACTGCCACAAGTACCTCTAGATCTTTACAAAACACTGTCCCAAGCGTTGTCGTTAGTATAACGCCATTTTATGCTTTAGTCGCTGCTGTTATGGAGGGTGTTGGAGCACCCAAATTATTAGTTAAACCTGGTGCTTCCCCGCACGAATACGCGCTAAGGCCTTCGGATATTCTATTGCTTCAGGATGCTGAGCTGATATTTTGGGGGGGGCCTCAGCTTGAAACTTTTTTAGTAAAACCTTTAAATACCCTTAAAGCGCATTCAGAGGCACATCATATTGTCGAATTCGATAATGCTCCAGGGCTTTTACTTTTACCAATACGCCACAGCACTGCTTGGGATCTCCACGAACATGAACACGGAAACGGACACACACATGAAGTCTTAGATAATGATAAATCAAGTCAAGATATGCATTTTTGGCTTAACCCTAACAATGCGATCATTTTAACAGATATTATTGTGCATCATCTCGCAATGATTGATGTCAAGCACACACATATCTACAAAAAAAATGGTACACAATTAAAGCAGCGTTTAAAAAAATTAGATGCGCACATTGCCACTGAATTAGCAACTGTCAAAACGATTTCATATATTGTATTTCACGATGCCTATCAATATTTTGAACAACGCTATGGCTTAAAAGGTGTTGGCTCTATTACATTAAATCCTGAAATACCGCCTAGTGCAAAACGCTTAAATACGATTCGAACCACCATTGAAAAATCAAAAGCGCAATGCGTATTTAGAGAGCCTCAATTTCAACCTAAACTAGTAGATAGCATTGTCGTAGATTTGGGTGTTAAAACAGGAGAATTGGATCCTATTGGCCAGGCATCTCAAAACAATTCCGAAGGGTACTTTACATTATTAGAGAATTTAGCGCATGCAATTAAACAGTGCTTGAGTTCTGTACAAAAATAACTTGTTTTTTGTACAGGCCCTTAATGGCTCAGCCAATAATCTAACACCAGACCCAAAAATACCGTTCCACCCAGAAAATTATTATTTAAAAATGCTTTAAAGCAATTGATAGGAATTCTTTTTTTGATTAAATATTGCTGATATACCGAAAAAAAACTAGCTAAAAATAAACTACCGTAATATATTTTACCTAAACCTAAGTCTACTCCAAAGCCTATTAATAATAAAAACATGCAGAGCTGAAATAGAGCAATCATGATACGATCTGCTTTGCCAAATAAAATAGCAGTGGATTTCAAGTTAAGCTTAATATCATCACCCCTATCGGCCATTGCATATTCAGTATCATAAACAATTGCCCAACAACAGGTCGCGAAATAGAGTAACCATGCCTCGGGTGGGATCTGGCGTGTTAATGCCGTAAAGGCCATTGGCACGGCCCAACCAAAAGCAGCACCCAACACCACTTGTGCTAAATGTGTATACCGTTTCATTAAAGGATAAACAATAGCTAATAATAGGGCTATGATAGACATCATAATTGTTAAAATATTCAACTGTAAAACCAGTAAAAATCCGAAAAAAATCAATGTAAAAAAAACAAACAGCGCTTCTTTTATACTAATTGCGCCCACTGCTAATGGGCGATTTTTAGTGCGTTCTACGGAGATATCAAAACGTCTATCAAATAAATCATTAATTACACAGCCAGCACTTCGCATGATAATCGCACCCAAAATAAATATACAAACTATTGTAGGGTTGGGTTTACCTTTTCCTGCAACCCACAATGCGATTAACATTGGCCATAATAACAAAAAAATACCAATAGGTTTGTCTAATCGCATTAAGCGAATAAAAAATATTATTTTTTGATTTTTCACGATGGATTTTCCGAAACTTATTAATGCAACGCGCTTTTCAGATAATGCTTTTGATTCGCTACTAAAGTTGCTGCGCTTAAACATGCATCCGCTCACTAAAATCATTATCTGAAAAGCTAGATGCCTATTATCTTCATATTTTTTGAAAATTGTAAAGAGTGCCGAGTTTTAAAATCTGTGTTAACTCGTCCAATGCGACATAGATCTCATTTAACAGCCTGGGGTCCACTAAATCCCCTAGAGACAACCTATCACGATAATGTCGCTCGATCCACTGCACCAAGCGTTGATATAAAGCTTCATCTAAAAATACCCGCGCAGAACAAGCCTTCTGCTCTGCTTCCGTTAAAACAACCCGAAGACGCAAACAGGCAGGACCACCGCCATTTAACATACTCTGCCTACAATCAACAAAATGGAGCTCTGAAATAGGATTTTTTCCTGCCATTATTTTTAATAGCACTTGATGGGCGTTTTTGTTTTCACGGCTTTCAATAGGTGCAATCAGCGCCATTACCCCCGTATCAAGGGTAATTAACTGACTATTAAATATGTAAGATTTAACCGCATCCTGCAGACTTAAATCGGCCGTCGCAACCGGCAATAAATACAAAGAATCCTGTGATTTTTTTTTCAATAAATCAACTAATTCAGGCATATCTGTAAAAGCCAATTCATGAAATAAAAAAACATTTTGATTTGCAACTGAAATCACATCGTTATGAAAAACACCCTGATCGATAGCCATAGGGTTTTGTTTTATAAAAAACGTATTTTCTGGACGTAGCTGATGCAAGCGCGCAACCGCTTTTGAAGCTTCCCGCGTCTGTCTCGCTGGGTATTGTTTCGGCAATATTTCTTTTTTCTGAAGGCCACTGCGACCATATATAAATATATTTAATCCTGTCGACCCATAGTCCTGACAAAGCCGATTATGATTTGCAGCACCTTCATCGGAAAAGTCAACCTGAGAAAGTAAGGGTGGATGTATCTTAAAATAATTCTCATCTGAAAAAATCTTTTTAAATATTTTAAGGTTTGTTTCAGCTTCTAATGCGCGATGCAGGTTGCTCATTAAATTAGCAAGCGTAATATGTACTCGACAATCTGCGCTATCTGAACTGGGCGTCACTGTTGCAGCATTCGCAACCCACATACTGGATGCAGAACATGCAGCGCCAAACAAGTGTGGGTCTAATGCATAAACAGCTTTCAGTATTTTAGCATCCGTTCCTGTAAATCCTAAATTTTTTAAAAATGATAATAGCGGCCGTTCATGCGGCGGTAAAACTGCCTGTAAAATACCCCGTTGCATTAGCAAGTGCATTTTTTTCAAGCCTTGGAGTGCCGCCGCTTTTGGATTTGAAATTTTATGTGCATTTGCTTTCGAAGCTAAATTGCCAAAAGCCAAGCCTGAATAATGATGTGTTAGCCCAACAATGCCATCGAAATTAATTTCACTGGTCTTCATAACTGAATTCCAGGCGGCAGATTATCTGGTATTTTTAAAATATTTTCTTCTAAGCTTGCGACAGGATACACACAATAATCAGCAGCATAATAAGCACTGGGACGATGGTTACCACTGTGCCCAAGCCCGCCAAAAGGTGCCGAACTACTTGCGCCTGTCAGCGCATGGTTCCAATTGATAATGCCTGCTTTTATTTTATGCCGAAAATATTCATAATATTCTACGTTATCACACAACAATCCCGCAGCTAGTCCATATGCTGTTTTATTGGCTTCGATCAATGCTGCCTCAAAATCGTCCACCCAAGTCAATTGCAACAGAGGCCCAAAAATTTCTTCGTCCGTACGGACTTTAATAGCACTGACATCTAATAGTCCTGGGGAAAGAAAGGGTAAATTTTCGTCAATTCTCTTTAAGGGCATTAAAGATTTTGCCCCTTCATGAATTAATAAATCATAGGCTGTCATGACATGGTTTGCAGAAATATTGCTAATCAGCGGACCCATAAATGGCTCAGGCTGATCCGTATACGGGCCAATTTTTAAGCTGTTCGTCATTTTTATTAATTCTTCAATAAACTCTTGTCCATTCCATCCTTTTGTTACAATCAAACGTCTTGCACACGTACACCGTTGCCCTGCAGTAATATAGGCGGACTGAATAACCTGCAGTGCCGCTGCTTTAATATCACTCACTTCGTGAACCACCAATGGATTATTGCCACCCATTTCTAGTGCTAATATCTTCCCTGCTTTTTCGGAAAACACATTGGCTAGTGCATGACCCGTTTTAAAACTTCCTGTAAACATTAACCCATTCAAATCCGGATGCTTCGAGAGTATCTCTCCAGTTTCTCTGCCTCCCTGGATCAGGTTAATAACACCTTCCGGTAATTTTGCCTGTTCCCAACAAAAAAATATTTTTTCTGCAACCTTGGGCGTTAATTCACTGGATTTGAAAACAACGGTATTACCGGCTAATAGTGCAGGAATAATATGACCATTAGGCAAGTGTCCGGGAAAATTAAAAGGACCCAATACCGCTATAACGCCATGTGGTCTATGCCGGGTTATTGAAACACCGCTCGATAGGGTTTCAACCCGCTCTCGACACCGCTCCTGATAGGCTTTAACGGATATCGGTAATTTATTGATCATCGCACCCACTTCCATATCTGATTCCCAAAGTGGTTTACCCGTTTCTAAAGCGATTGTCGTTGAAAGCAATAACCGATTTTTTTTCAGTTCCTCACAAAATCTTTCCAAATAATCCATTCTTTTTTCTAAGGAAAGCGCCGACCAACTTTGAAACGCGCTCTTTGCAAAATGTACAGTTTTGTTAATTTGCCTATTATCTGCACTATATCCGCGCCAAATCACTTCACCCGTTGCAGGGTTTTCTGATTCAAAGCCAGGACCTGTTCCTTCTGTCCAACGACCGCCTATAAAATTTCGACCATTCATAATTGCAATTCACCCTCTATCGAAGAGAACAATACCTCAACTTATCACCTACAGAAATCTGCAATTGTTTTGCCACTGCTGTGCTTAACGCTATTTCCTTTTCTCGTAGTTCTTCTAATGCGCCAACGACTGCACGAAAATGATTGTGTTTTGTATTACTAATCATCATCGTGGGTTCTTTTTTTACACTATCTTTAAAAGCAACTAGAGCCGCTTTTTTGCTTTCTCGTACTGTTTTAAGATGCAATTTTTCAGCTTCAATAGTCACTCCCGCATCAAAAATATCAACATGATTTTTAAATTGAAAGCCTTCTTTTTCTAGCACATGTAAGGCAGGCGCGGTATTTTTATGTACTTTACCAATAACTTTTTTGGCTATTTCGGGCAAAAGATCAATATAAATAGGTAAATGCGGCATCAAATCTACGAGAAATTGTGAGCCCTTTGTCGCTTTTAGATGACTGGCCTCTGAATAAGGTATATCTGCAAAATAATGACCTATCGCTTCCCAAAATGGAGAAATCTCGTCTTGATTACTCATGCCACGCATATCTGCAACTATTTTTTCAGAAAAATTATTTAAAAACTCAGCAATAAATAAACAGCGTGCTCGAGACAGAAAAGTACCCCGGCCTTCTCCACGATAAGCAGGTTTTAAATATAATGCACCTAATTCCGTGGCACCCTGATGCTCGGTCACTAAACTCAATATTTGATGTTCTTTATGTTGATTTAAAGCTTTTGAAATTTGTACAAGTGTCGATATTTTATATTTATAAAATGGCCATAGGTATCCAAGATTCGTTTCTATGCTAGCAGAACCCATCATTTCTTGGGTGTCACTGTTCTCCAGTACAAAAAAATAATATCGTTTATTAAAATCAAGTTTTTCAGAAAAACTATTAATGGACTGGATAATCTTTGCTTGCATCACTTTAGCATCATTAGGCAAAGAATTAAACCCAGCCCCTTTCTGTTCTGCTATCTCTAAAATAGCGGGCATATCACTCTCTTGAATAGGACGGAATACATAGTTTAGGCTCATACTTTAAACTTAGATCATTTTTTAGTTTTTCTGTGAGATTAGAACACCAATCTTAAACATTTTTTTAGACTTATAACTGTATAAATAACCGGTCTTTAAATCTTTTTACATAATGATGAGAGCTGTCCAATGATTTTTGGTAAATAATTTTAGAAACACCTAATGACAAGCTATCTATCTGTTTTTAGAAGCACGTAACAAATCTTTTATTATTTAAACTGATTCGCGGTCGGCGCATAATGTGTGTCTAATCTAAAGAAATTAAATTTTGTTCCTTTATCATAGATATCCATATGTTCTTTTTGTTTCAATTTTTTTGCAAAATGTAAGAAGAAAGGTAATGCTAAAAAATAAATCGTCATTTTGACAATCATCACACCAAAAATCATTGAAATCAAAACCTTCTGATCAAAAATACCATAGAAGGCAATAAATCCAAAAACCACGCTATCAGCAACAGAAGCAATTAAAGTAGAGAGTAAAAACCGTCCACCCATAAATTGACCTCTAAATTCAATTTTAAGTTTAGCCATCACAAAAGAATTTAAGGGCTCTGAGCAAAGATACCCTAGGAGACCTGCTACAATAGCGCGATTATTGGCTTTCAGTAATGTATCAAATATTTCGGTATGGTAATGGTCTAGGCTTGGCATAAGAATAACCAACTGGCCATATACAAAAACGAAGAGGTTAAAAGAGAAGCCCCACCATATGGCTAATCGTGCATATTTGTAACCATAAATTTCAGTGATAAGATTCGCTAAAAAGAAGGTCAAGGCAAATATGGGGGTTCCAGAATTTGCAACAAGGCCGAAAATCTTAATTAAACGTAAATCAAACCAATTGCTAAGCACGAGAACCACTGCATAAAACGAGATCAAAAACCACAATCTGCTCGAGCAATTCGCACTACCTTGCGCGACAGAAATAGTTTGTTGAACAGCTTGCATTATTTGAAAACCCCGTTTTAAGAACTCGGGCTATCATTCTATTCTCTTCTTTATGCCACAACAAGCACTAGTCTTTCCCAC
>DAORSV010000047.1:0-11880 GCA_035443705.1 Gammaproteobacteria bacterium | reverse complement strand
AGCGCGAGCAGCCACCGCTCCTGCTGCACCAAAGCCTCCGACTCCAAAAACGCCGACAGCACCGAACTCGAATTCACTAAAGAGTGATAGCATTAGCTTTCCTGTGATTAAAAGTGATATTGCAGCAAGTCAGGCGGCATCAAAAGTGTTAAGAGAAACAAAGGGTCAGTACGTAATGGAGTCTAACTCCGTTACAGGGTCACTAAAAAGTTTCATATTATTTGAAGTCAACCCAGTTACAAAAAACAAAGTAGAAGTAGCAAAGATTACACCTGTAGTTAATGATAATACACAAGAGAAAACGATGATTGCTCACTTTACATCTCCTATTAAGGATACTGCTATAAACGCAGTTGCAGGCTTCGCTAAGGAGTGTCAACGAAACGACACGACTATATGTCCAAAAACACCCTCAGGCGTTATTTCTACTTTTAGTAACTCAAAACACAATTCGCTTGTGAAAAAAAGTTTTAGCAAACAATTCAAGCAAAAGAATTTGAAAGAACGATTTTTTCAGTCTCTGCGAGACATTGCGAAAAAAGATAACAATACTGTTACAAATACAGCAGACCTTGCATTAAAGGAAGAAAAGCCAAGTGCTCCACAAAAACTCTCTATGCACTAGACTTAATCAGACTCGGCTCGATACAAAAAATTGGAATGCACTCTACACAAGGGTTTTAACGAACAAGTTCTACAGGTATTTTCACCCTCAATAGGATCCACGCGTGCAACGCCTTGCATAAATTCACGTGCGAGTAAAGCAATAGCGTCTTTCCAAGCATCGCACTGTTCTACAAAACTTGCCGCACACCCTATCGATTCTGCCTTTTCTGGCGTTTTAACGCCCGGCAGTACACCCTCCTCTTCTACCAACCCTTGGTATTTTATAGCATCGGGGCGAATAACCCCAAAGACAATACCCGAAGGCTGTTTCTCTTCTGTAACACAATACAAGGGCAATTGTGGATCTTTGGGTCTTTCACCAAACCAATTACTAATAGACACTTCACCTGTTTTATAATCGAGCAATATCTCAGATTGATTTTCTAACCTATCGATTCTGTCGATCCGAATTTTAATTTTAAGTCCTTCTACATTAATAACTCGTTTTTTTTCTGTAGAAACCACTTCGAAATCAGGGCGTGATTTTTCAAGCGCTATAAATCGTTCAATTAATTCATAGCTCCGTTTTTTTTCTAGCACTAAATATTGTGGCGTTAAGGTACGTGGATATCGCGCCTGCCAATATGAAAAAATGCTTTCAATGGCTGCATGAATACGATTTTCGAGCATGTCTTCGGACATGGCAAGCAACGCTGCTTGATCTTTTAATCCTTGCCAAAAACACTCTAATATCTGATGAATAATTTCTCCACGCTCCGCTGCATTCAACCCCAAACTTTGCTGAGGCATTGGCTTCGCATGAAGTCGTATTTCTGCAAATGCACGAAAAGGACACAGCGCTTGTAATTTTAAGATCTGCGATCCGCCTTTGATTTTTTCGGCGATCCCCACAGCGGGCGCTTGCGTGCACGCAATAACTTCCTCTTTTGAGCGAGCCAATGTTTGAGCGTAGCGAGTTGGGCGAGCAAAAAAAGAGGAAGTTATTTCGTGCACATTGCTTAGATTAGGCAAATCTAAATCTATCCCTAGTTCTCTATCCGTCACTTCTGGGAGATCTGCTATTAAAGGACTGACAGAAACAGAACGGTCTTCAATCATCGACGGATAGCTGAAAACAACTTCTTTTCCGCCTTGTGATAATCGCTCCGTAAATTGTCGAGCCATTTTTAATTCTCGGGCAGCGCTACTACGTGGTAAATCATACTGACGCTGTAGCGATAGGGGTATCAAGGGATTGGGCGCGGGATCCGGCGGCCATGCTTCACGATACAAGCCGGTTACCCAAAGATAATCAAAAGGCATTCCAAGTGCTTCCAAAATCCCCAAAACTTGAATGGGCGCACTACCGCGTGTTTCCCCCATTGCACTCGGAGAATACACCGTATTTTGCAGTAATCGCTGCAAATGAGAAACTGCATCCACATACCGATGTTCTCCTAACACACGTTCCATAGAAACATAGTCCATCAAAACCTTCTGCCACTGTGCTATTATTTCTAATTCTTCAGATGTTAATTGGCGATCACCTGGCCAACCTACGCAATTCAGTATCTCTAAAAACTGATCGCGCCAAAAAGGTGCCTTTTGTTTCCCACGTATTTTTGTTCGCATCAATACCAGTTTCTGCAAATCCGCCAATCCTGTAAAATTGGCAAGCCTTGGTTCTTGCTGCATGCTCACTTCCATTTTTTTAATTGCGCTTTCCAGTGTAAAGGCTGTTTCAGAAAAACCCCGAATCATCACATCCAAGGCAGCTCTAATATTTTGTTCTAGTGACGCATTATTAAAAAAAGGCGAGCGTAAAAAACGACTGAATTTTTCTAAAGGAATTTCCATAAAAAAACGCAATACTAATAAAGCTGAATCAACGAGCGGATATAATCTTAATGCGACAGGCGCTGCCACATTAAAAAACACAGGCGTAAAAGCTTCTTCTAGTATTCGAGTAACTAAAGCTCGTTGTTCTGTTAAAGCTGGCACAACAATACCAATACGCGCTTCTGGATGATGATTTAACCATTGCTTTGCTTTTAAAACCGCACATCTTAATTCTTCTTCTGGATTGGTAACGGCAAGTCTTCTTAAGTTTCCAAACTTTGAGACAAGCGACTCTGATTTTACACGCGAGCCTGCTGCTTTGACTTTTTCAAAAAAAAGTGTCTGCTGTGGTGTTAGTTCTTCAAAACCTATCAAAGTCATCTCGACAGGCAAATCCAATTTTTTTTGATCTATAGCATGAATTAACTGATCGACAAACGTTGCAGAATCAACCCAATGCTCTTTCTTGCACCGCACCTGATAGTCCTTTACCCATTCAGAAAAGGCCACATTATCTTCCGATTGAAATAGCGTTTTTTGTGGTAAACGCCACTGAACCGACAGCAACCAGGCATCTTGGGTTAAACGTGCCGTACTGGATACCTTTAATAAGGATTTACCGACTTCAGACTGCGCAATGATTTCTTCCCAAACAACCGCTTCTTCGTTGCTTGATAATCGATAAGGAAAGGTTGGATCCGCCAAACACAAGTCAGTATATAGGGCTTCCAACCACGCATTAAGCGGAATACTCCGTAAATAAAACCCCAAACGCCGATTAGGCGTTAACTTCATTCTAACGCATCCTTCGTCATATTAAGTGTAACTCTAGAAACACGTAACTCTTTAGAATACTCTTCTTGAAATGCTTTTAGCTTTGTAATACGTCGAACCAACCCACCCAGCGTTAAACCTTGAACCATAATTGAAAATAGAACAACTGCATAAGTAATCACCAGAATAAAATCGCGGATAGGACCCAAAGGCAACGTTAAAGCGAGAGCTATCGAAATGCCTCCTCTTAATCCACCCCAAGTCATAATTAAAACGACATTGGGGCTAAACTTACGAAACATCGATACAGAAGCAACAGGAAGCATAACACTTAACCAACGCGCCATCATTGCAATAATGATCACACCTATCGATGCGATAGCGGTATCCATTCGAAAACTCAGGCTTAAAAATTCAAGTCCTATCGTTACAAACAATATGGCATTCAAAATATCGTCTAATAATTCCCAAAAAGCATTTAGGCGCTGTAAAGTATGCCTAGACATATTTCCATCGTGCAATAAGTTCCCGACAGAGAGCCCCGCTACTGCCATACAGATAGGTCCCGAAACTTCCATCACAGAATGTGCAAAGGCATAACCACCGGCCACTATACCTAATGTCAAACTAATCGCAACTTCCGAGTTATCGATGGTTCGCAATAAACGCGCAGTTAATACGCCCATCACAAAACCTAATGCAACACCCCCAATACCTTGTCGTAAGAAAAAAATCATAGCACTTGAAAGAGTCCATTGACTTTCTCCACCAACTGCTAAGCCCAATAACACTACAAATAACACAATGCCCATACCATCATTAAAGAGGGCTTCTCCCGCTATTTTCATTTCGAGTCCTTTCGGAGCATTAGCAGTCTTTAAGATACCTAGGGCGGTAATCGGATCGGTCGGTGAAATTAAAGCGCCAAACACCAAACAATACTCGAGCGGAATCGGAATATCTAAAAGTTGTGTTAAACCATAAGTGCCAAAACCAATCATAAACGTCGATAAAATCACACTGACTGTTGCTAATAACACGATAATAGTTTTATGTTTAGATAATTCCATCATATTGACTTGCAGCGAGGCCGCAAATAAGAGAAATCCCAAGGTGCCATGCAGAAATGTTTCGTGGAATCCAATACCATCCAAGAGATGTGCGGCAAACCCTTCTACATCCCATCCGAATTTACCACTCACAGCAATAAAAAAAGACAAAACGAGGGTAATTATCGTTAAGCCAATGGTTTTCGGCAGTTTCACGAACCTATAATTCAGGTAACTTGAAACTGCTGTCAGAGACATAAGAATCCCTACTACTTGCTCTGAGCGCACGCTAACCCCTAATCATGTTATTAGCAATAAACCATAAAAGTCCCCTACACTGTAACAAACATCTTTCCTAAATTAAACGGAAAAAAATGGAGAAAGTTTAGTGTCAAACTTATTTTTTAATCTTCCCTCCATTCAACGCGGAATTATCGGACATCGCGGAATGAGTGCTCAAGCACCCGAAAATACGCTCGCTGGCTTTAAAAAAGCTGCGCAATTTGGTTTAAGTTGGGTGGAATTCGACACGCAACGCTGCGCGAGTGAGGAGTGGGTGGTCTTTCATGATGAAAAGCTCGATCGCACGACAAATGGAACAGGATTGGTTATTGATACGCCCTATAAAACACTTAAAACGCTCGATGCAGGCAGCTGGTTTCACCCCCAGTTTAAAAATGAACGTGTTTCTACCCTTCAAGACACATTGTCTTGTTTGGCTGATCTTAAGTTGCACCCTAACATAGAGCTAAAAGTATTTGAACAACCACTCTCTATCGAAGCCATTGCAGACTTCTTAAATGTCTTGCACAATGCGTGGCCAAAGGATCTTCCACCACCCTTGGTTTCGAGCTTCGATCTGAAAAGCCTTAAGATTTTAAGATCATTAGATAACAAATTACCCTTAGGGTATATCGTTCGAAATCCCACTGAAAACACACTGGATAAGATTTTAGAAGCGGGCTTTGATTCGCTCCATTGTGATAACCAAAATTTCTCGCCAGCACTTCTAGACAAAGCCACCTCAAAATCAATAGCCTTACCCGTTTTGGTTTATACTGTTAACGATCCGAACAGAATGAAGACGCTGCTGCAAAAAGGTGTTACTGCCGTATTCAGCGATGTAACTGATGTTATTATCTGAGACACGATAGAAATCGTTGAAAGTTTTGTCTTTACACGCTATTGTTAAACTCAAGTGAAATGGTTCAAATTTCAGAGATAATTCTATGATCTCACTCAATGGAATCGAAAAAGTCATCAAAAAAGGAAATCGTGTTGTTCATACACTGAAAGGCATTACCTTAAATATCGAGCAAGGGGAAATTTTCGGTATCCTAGGCCATGCCGGCGCTGGTAAAAGCGCCTTGATCCGCACAATCAATTTTTTAGATCCCCCTTCTCGCGGCTCGGTAGTTATCGATAGCTGTGATTTAAGCACGCTCTCTGCAACGGGAATAAGAGAAGCACGTCGCCAGATCGGCATGATCTTCGAGCATTTTAATTTATTCAACACGAGAACTGTTTTCGAAAATATTGCTTTCCCTTTAGAGCTTTCGGGAATCTCGAAAAACAAAATTGCAACCCAGGTTCGTGCCTTACTCAGCTTAACAAGCCTTTCTGATAAAGCAGAAGCTTATCCATACCAACTAAATTCCGAACAAAAACAGCGTGTGGCTATTGCCAGAGCACTTGCTAATCAACCCAAGGTACTTTTGTGTGAAGAAGCGACTCATGGACTCGATCAAAAAGCAAAACAATCTATTTTAGAATTGCTGAGAGAAATCAATAGCCAACTAAAATTAACCATTTTATTGATTACCCATGAAATTGAAGTGATTAAATCCATTTGCAATCGCCTAGCTGTATTGCATAAAGGTGAAATCGTCGAACAAAACACAGTAATTGAATGGTATAGCAAGCCCAAAACAGATGCGTCTAAAGCCTTTATTCGAGCGGAAACACAATTAGATATCCCCGCCAGCTTAGGCAATCGTCTACTCACCGAGCCCTGTGAAAATACAAATACTATTTTACGTCTCTCTTTTTCTAAATCTGCTGCAGAAGAACCTTTTATTGCCTTAGTCATTCAACAATTTAAGTTGTCGGTAAACATTATACAGGCACATTTAGAAAACTTTCAAATTCATTCTGTTGGCATCATGATTGTTGAAATGGTCGGCGAGCGTACGGAAGTACATCAAGCGATTACATTTTTGGAACACAAAGACATTCACATCGAGGTAATAGGCTATGTTGCACGAACTGCTTAATGCCTTAGAAGAGACACTGTTTATGGTTTTTTCTGCCGGATTACTCACCTGGGTTATGGGTTTACCCATCGGTGCGCTCTTATCTGTCACCAATACCGGAAAAATTTTAGAAAATAAGCTGATTTATAAGACGCTGCATTTTTGCATTCATACGATGCGATCGCTACCTTACATTGTCTTTATGATTGCCATGATTCCGTTTACACAGTTTCTCGTTGGCGCTTACGAAGGCTGCATTGCTGCGGTAGTCCCCTTAACGCTAGCAGCGATCCCTTATTTTGCTCAACTCTCCGAAAAAGCACTAAACCGTATTCAACCTGGCATTATAGAGGCCGCTAAAGCCGTCGGCGCCTCGCCTTTTCAAATTATTTATAAAGTATTGATTCCAGAAGCATTACCCAATATCATAAAGGCACTTACGCTGACGTTGGTCCATTTAATCGGATATTCAACCATCGCGGGGGCCATTGGCGCAGGGGGACTTGGGAGCTTAATGATTTATAAAGGATATCACGCTTTTCATTTTGACTATGTCTTCGCAACCGCTGTTATCTTAATTGCGCTTATTCATATTATCCAATTCAGCGGACATTATATTGCGAGTGGCAACATGAACCGTAATAGTACAGCGCTTTAACGGTAAAATACAATAAAACACGGTATAAAACAATGAAACAAACTTTGCTCTTAAATGTCACGCATTCTATACCTGCACTGATTGCGCTCTTTACATTTTTCATCGCCTATCTACTGGTAATTTTCGAGGAATTTACTCATCTACGAAAATCAAAGCCACTCATTTTTGCCTCGGGTATTATTTGGGTAATGGTCTCAATACTCGCCAACCAAAAAAAAGTACCAGAAATCGCACATATGGCTATTCAGCATAATCTGATGCAATATGCAGAAATTTTATTATTTATTATTGTCGCTATTACCTATATTAATGTCTTAACCGAACGAAATGTTTTTGAAGCATTACGTGCTTGGCTTACAAAGTTTAAACTGTCTTACCGTCAACTATTTTGGATAACCGGCAGCATAACCTTTTTATTATCGCCATGCGTAGATAATTTAACTTCAGCACTCGCAATGTCTGCCGTTATTTTAGCATTAAGCAAGGATAATCGACGTTTTGCAGGGCTAGCTTGTATTAATGTCGTCGTTGCAGCAAACGCAGGCGGCGCTTTTAGCCCTTTTGGGGATATTACAACTTTAATGGTCTGGCAATCGGGTTTAATTCCATTCGCAGATTTTTTTAAATTATTTTTGCCCGCCTTAATCAGTTTTTTAATCCCCGCACTGTGCATGCATTTTGCAGTACCCATCGCCACGCCCAAGTCGATCGACGAGACCGTTAAAATAACCCAAGGTGGCAAACGCGTTATTCTTTTATTTATTTTAACGATTGCCACAACGGTTTATTTTCAAAATAATTTTCACCTGCCGCCAGTTATTGGCATGATGATGGGTCTTGCTTATCTACAACTTTTTGCATATTACACACAACAAGTAAAAAGTCTCAAAACACTGGAAATCTTTCCCGCCATTAAAGAATTGGATTGGGATACGCTTTTATTTTTCTACGGCATTATGCTCTCAATCGGCGGCTTGGCAACATTAGGTTATCTTGAAATCGTCTCTACAACGATTTATGCGAATCATACTTCAGGCAATATCTTGATTGGGATATTATCCGCCATTGTTGATAATATTCCGCTGATGTTTGCCGTACTCACGATGAACCCATCGATGTCGGAAGGCCAGTGGCTATTGTTAACCCTTACAACCGGCATTGGCGGCAGTTTGCTGTCTATAGGCTCTGCCGCAGGCATTAGCGTGATGGGACAAGCTCGCGGGATCTATACTTTTTTCACGCATCTTAAGTGGATCTGGGCGATCGCTTTAGGCTATGCGGCGAGTATTGCGTGTCATTTGTGGTTAAATGCGGCTTATTTTTGACGGGCACCTTTTTTGAGGGAATGTTGTTAGCAAAAAAGAAATTATTAGTTTAATTAACTTTTGGTTCCTGAAGCCTCTTTCAAAAACGCCATTCTTGCTTCATGCAATCGAGATTCTTCCTCGGTTGCTCTAATCACCCGCAACACTTTATCCAGATTTCTTTTAACGCGCTGAATACTCAGCTTCGGCTGTGCGACTTCTGTCACTGTTGATTCCGTACCCAACTGCATTTTTGTTTGCCCAGCCGTCATCGCCAAATAGACTTTGGCCAGCAATTGCGCATCCAACAATGCACCATGGTATTGACGCACAGTATTATCTACTTTATAGCGTGCACAAAGCACATCCAAATTATTGCGTTGCCCAGGATGCATCCGTCTGGCCATGACTAATGTATCAATCACACCCACATAATCTTCAATAGGCTGCCACGGATGATTTACCCGCATTAACTCATAATTCAAAAATCCTAAATCAAAAGGCGCATTATGAATAATCAGCTCGGTGTCACCCTCTTTAAGAAAAGCAACAAGCTCTTCAGCCACCGCATATGAAAATTTTGGTTTATCACGCAAAAATTCCGTTGTTAAACCTGTAATGGCAGCAGCTGTCTTTTCGACTTCACGCTGCGGATTTAAATAGGTATGAAATTTTCGACCTGTTAAGCGGCGATCAATCATTTCTAAACAACCAATTTCCGTTAGACGATGTCCCTTGCTTGGATCGAGTCCAGTGGTTTCGGTATCTAAAATAACTTGCCGTTTTATTTTTTGCACAAACAAGATCCTTTCATCATTTCACTTCAGAACTTAATAACCTATCAATCGCTTCTCGAGCGAGCGCATCAACGCGATCATTTTCAGGATGATCCGAATGCCCCTTCACCCAATGCCAGGTGATTTGATGCCGGTGGGTGGCTGCATCTAATTGCTCCCATAACGCTTGGTTTTTAACCGGCTTGTTGGCTGAGTTTTTCCACCCACGCTTCTGCCAATTGTGGATCCAAAGTGTAATACCCTTTTTAACGTACTCAGAATCGGTATATACATCCACATGACAGGGTCGCGTGAGCGCCTGCAAGCCTTTAATAGCCGCCATTAATTCCATTTGGTTATTGGTAGAATTAAGTTCTGCACCTGACAACTCTTTTTCAATACCCTGATACCGCAGCAAAACGCCCCACCCACCGGGTCCCGGGTTCCCGCTGCATGCACCATCAACATAGAGTTCTATTTTATTGGACACCTAAATTCTCCATGTGCTCATCATACAATGCTTAGTGTATTGCGTCATCAGCGCCACAAAAGAATTTTTTATTTAATTACGGCGAGGGGGGAGGAAGTCCTGATTTCTTTTGCCTCGGATCCTCGGGTTTGGGTTTAGCCCCAGCTGCTGCCTGAGCCTTATGGCGTGGTGGCCATCCACTCAATGTCAATACTGAAGGATGCGCTATTGATTTTTCACGTTCTCTGGCTTTCAAAAACTGAAAAAAGCTTTCGGCAGGTTCAAGTTTTTGATGTATATCTTGAGTGCTATTTAAAGAATAGAGATTATCTAAAACGCCTAATAGCATCACAAGTGCATTATCATTTTTGGATTCTAAAGAAGGAATTATATTCCACGCATCATGAAAGTGTTTTTTGAATTTTAAAAAAGTCTCAAGATCATCTTTCAAACTAAACTCTTTTTCATCGCCAGACCCCATTACTTTATTATAAAGCATTTCAAAACGATTAATTTCATCAGGACCTATATCTTCTAATCTTTTATTTTTTAATTCATTAGAAATCTGAACCAACCTACGATAGGCCTCAAATTTTCTCATCAAACCTTCAGTGTGTTTTACAAATTCGCCAATTGTTTTTTTGCGTTCTTCAATAATTGCACCAGGTGGCAGCGCCACATTCTTCGCAAAATCAGTTGCATCCATTGTTAATGCACGCCTTAATGCAGCAACCTTAGCTCCTACTTCAACTATTGCGGCAGCATTGGCAAAATCACAAATGCTAGAAAATAAATGCATCGCTTTTTGTTCATCTGTATTTTCCAGCATTTCATTTAAACCATTTTTTATTTTTTGCAACTTGAACGTTAAATCATCATTCGCCCCCTCAAGCTTCACCCCCAAAGAAAGCTGTTGAACTTCATTCAATAGACTTTTTGCACTTTCAACAGCATCTATTAATTCAAAAAAATTCAAAGATTCCTCTTGTTTATTATCTTTAAGCCACATCGTAACAATATTATCTGAGTTTAAGTCACCCGCAGACATCCTCTCCTTCAAGAAATCTAATAGTGGTTTTGCTTTTGTAATAATAGCCATATTTTTTTCAAGCAATTCTAGTTTAAACGGCAACTCTGCAATCGCTAATTTACGAAGTGCGCCATCAATATTATCACTTGATATCTTTTTTACATTTTCAACAAACGATTTAACCATACCCCCAGAGAGGCCAAGGGACTGCAATACGGTTGAATAAGAAGACTTAAAAAAATCAACATTGGGTATTTCAGATACTCGCTCAGTTAATTGTTTGAACTCTACTAGTTTCTTTTTAATATCGTTCAGTTTTAATAACTTTATTTCCGGGCCTACATCTCCCAAGGGCGTGGAAGCCTCTTTAATCAATTCCTCAACTTCGGATTTAATGTTTTTGCGATCTCTGTTTTGCATGATATCCACAAGCGGAACCAATTTTAATGTTATTTCTGAAAGCTCAACAGCAATCACAGCAGAATCAATCTGTGTTGATGAAAGCTTTCCCGCCTCAACAATAGCGATTTTAGCTTGATTAATAATGGCATTAACTGTCTCTGGTTCAATTCCACTCATCATGCCTGAAATTGGAGGCTTATTGTAATCAACAGTTATGTTAGAATCTAAAAAAGCTTCTCGCATACGTTTTAATTCAAACAAGTTTAATTTTACATTTTTTAAATCTTGTTCTTTTGACGCCAACTTCTTTTTTAATAATTCTATTTTTTCTAATTCTGATATTGAGCCAAATTCTTTAAGCATATTAAGTTCATCTACAATTAATTTAATCTCACTCTGTAAACCAAATGCCTTTTTTACTAGTTCCTCTAGTTCCGCCACCACTGCTGTCCCATCTCCCCTTTTAATGGCATTGATAATGGCAATTGTCGCTCTCAGCGTATATAAGCTGAGCAATGTAACATCAAGACCTTTCTTGACTTCAGTGTAGGCCGTATTTACTTTGTCGGTAAATTCTTTTTCTTGCCCTGCTCTAAGCCCAGCCGCTTGCCTTATAGTATCAGCAATCGGATTTTTTAATACTTCATCAAACCGTGCTTTTGTTTCATTATTTAAATCTCTTAGTTGTTCTACTCGTCTTATAATCTCATCTAAATCAATG
>DAORSV010000046.1:0-12268 GCA_035443705.1 Gammaproteobacteria bacterium | reverse complement strand
GTTCAGCGCGATTTTCGAAGAGTTAATGTATTCATATCCAACCCACACGCTCTTAAAACCCCTAAAAAATCTTCGCCGAGTTTTCCAGCCATGCGCGTATAATAAACTTTTATGTAGGTTTTTAAAATATAATTATATTCAGGCAAGGTTAATATCGATAATATTTTTTTAGCTCTTTCGATTTCGTTTTTATGCGAAGCCCTACAACGCTGAAAAAGAATGGCAGCTAAAATAGAAGCTTTTGCTACCTTCTTTTCTTTATTAGCATTATAAAATGATTCAATGCATTCGCTTAAAATACGATCTTTATCCCAGTTTACCCAGGTATCATAATATTGCATAATGGATTTTTTTAAAGCGGCGATTTCGCCACGACTTTCTAGATTACCTCTAAACATTAACATAAACATCATAGCAGGCACACTGGCTTCGACATTAGCCCAAGAACAATTACCGCTTAGCTGATACCGCGCAGGTAATGTCGTTAAGGGTTTTAACCCCAGAATAGTTTTTATGTCTTTGTTTATATATTCGTCCGATTTATTGTTATACATCAAGTCTTTTAAAAAATCGGCATTTAATGCTATGGGATTACCTACTTCTGAAATCACAACCGTGTCTACAATATGCTGTACGCCCCGATCGCATTTCGCAAATAATTTTCCATATTTAATAAACGTAATCGCGTGCCCTTCATAAGAAACAGGGATAACCACTAAATCATCCGTTAAAGCACGACGAATAACCGCATCTTGGTCTTTCGACAACTCGGTTGTATATTTGTATGGGATAATTTGAGAAGCGACTTTTAATGTTCTCGCAACTTTACTTAAGACTGCGGCATAAGCATTAAACTGATTGTTTGCAGAACTATTTATAAAATTTTGAAGGGTGCGATAAATAATACCGACTGTAAATTCTAGAAAAAAACCTTCGTAACTTAAATCTATAAAAGCGTTATCTGGATTAAGGATGCGTGCACGCCCCATTAACTCATAACGGTGACCAATCAATTTCGCATTAATGAAATCGAACGCGAAAGTCAACTCCGCACCAAAGGACACCAACAATTGTATAATATCTTTTTGTTCGCGCAAAATGGGATTTACTAATAAGGGCTGGCCATCTGCAGAATAATGATTTGGATCTGCTTTATGCTTCAAAAAAAGCTCGCACAGGGGAACATGATAACGATTAACCGCCCATTGCAATGCGGTTTGTCCGCTAATGTCTTCTTGGTTAATTTTGGCGCCATGTTCTAACAACAGCTCGGCAATACGAACATCTTTTTTTAATGTTGCTTCAATTAATGGCGTTAAACCATAAACATCTTTTTCATTAACATCCGATCCACCACGCACGCACTTCAGCACACTATCGAAAGTTCCAAATAAAATTTCTTTAGAAATGGATTGATTAACCATAACCGGGCGGCCGTGGTACAGAAGGTGGTTTTGGAGCAGGCATCGGTTTTGGTTCTTCTTTCAAAATGTACTTGAGTGTTTCTTGCATCTGTATTTTCTTGAATTTTGGTGTTATCTGCTGGCCAGCACGCATCTTAGGTTGGGATTTTAATTTATTTTTGGCTTTTAATTTATTGGCTAATTCAGCACGATTTTTCAACTTCTTATTAACTAAATTTTCTAACTCCGTTTTATCTAAAGGTTTTCCTTCGATTTTCTCACGCCATTCGGGTGAAATCTCCTCAAGTGGCATGCCACCCATTTCTTTAATTAATGGATTTTTTTCAACATCAATGCCACCCGAAGTGCGCCGCTTGGCATCGCCTTCTAATGCCATATTGAGATCGGCGTTATCGGAATTCATTAATTTTTTAATTTTTTCGTAAGACTTTTTTATTTTTGCTTCGATATCTTCTACGGGTGCAACTTTTTTGTGCGTTTCTATGGTTTCTGTAATATATTGCACCTCACCCAGCACACCTTGCACTTGCTTTTCGATAGTGCTAAGCAGCTGAAGATCGTCGTCTCGCTTCCCCGACTCGAAATCACGCACAAACCCTAAATTTTTCCCTTTTCGAGACATTGCACTACACTCTCTTAAACGCCTTCTGCCAGCTCATATTCTACCATATTGACAAGAATATATTATTATTAGGCAAGCAATTCTGGCAAGAGTTCAGGAGCTAAACCCAGCAATCCACATTATAAATAAACGCCAAAACGTGCAATGTCCCAAATTTTAGCGCCTCTTATTCTAATACGGCCAATTTCAAAGGTTTCAATGCGCTTAATTTAACCGCCATTCGCGCAGGCTTGCCAGGGATCAGTACTTCTTGCCCAGTTAAAGGACTGACCATTGTTCGTGACTTCGTCGCTTTTTTCTTAACACGGCGCACCTTAATGCCCATCGCAGGCACTGTAAACTCTCCTGATCCGCGCTTTTCCATATGCGCGTGTAATAGCACCGCAAGCGCCGAAAACACCGATTCAATTTGCACTTTAGCCAAGCCCGTATTATCGGCAATCGAACGTAAAATTTCGATTCGTGTTTGTTTTTTTCTTCCTAACAATTGCTTTTGATTACCTGCTTTGTTTGATTTTTTCAATTTTTTAATCGCCATACCACTCTCCAATGACTTTATTGTAGAAACAGTCGGCGATTATGCCTATCTCTCGCAAGGATATCAAGTCGTGTTTTTAGGATTCTTTTTTCTTAAATGCAGCCTCGAGCAATGTCCCCAAAGAATTTTTTATTTCAGTTTGTTTTTTTGCAACAGAAAAACGCTGAACTTCTTTGGACGCGTTATCTCGAGATGCCGTTGGATGCGCTCGTGCTTCATCGTGTAATCTTAAAGTCAGCGCAATACGCTTGCGTTTTACATCTATCTCTAAAACTTTGACAGTTACAATATCACCTGCCTTAACAATATCGCGTGGATTTTGTACAAACTTATCTGCCAACGCAGAAATATGCACCAATCCATCTTGATGAACACCTATATCGACAAATGCACCAAAATTAGCAACATTAGTCACAACGCCTTCTAAAATCATTCCCGGTTTTACATCATTCAAGGTTTGTACGGTTTGATTAAAAGCCGCTGCCTTA
Source organism: Gammaproteobacteria bacterium (assembly GCA_035443705.1). Classification (GTDB taxonomy): domain Bacteria; phylum Pseudomonadota; class Gammaproteobacteria; order UBA6186; family Azoamicaceae; genus CADEGZ01. The sequence goes on along the minus strand of DAORSV010000046.1, from coordinate 9,196 downwards.
AACTCTGGGCGTGGATCTCTGCCAGGTTTTTCGAGTTCAAGAAAAATATCGGTTACCGTTGGCAATCCAAATTGTTCATCTGTATATTCTTCAGGACGCAATGTGCTTAAGAACTGCTTATTGCCAATAATGTCAACCATGTTTTTCTGGGTTTTTAACAAAACCTTTTCTACAACGGGATAGGCTTCAGGATGAACCGCTGAAGCATCTAATGGGTTTTCTCCCGCAAGTATCCGTAGAAATCCAGCCGCCTGTTCGAATGTTTTAGGCCCCAATCTTGGAATCTTCGTGAGTTCTTGTCGATTTTTAAATGCGCCATGATCATCTCGAAATGCCACAATATTTTTTGCTAATGTTGGATTTAAACCTGAGACACGCGTCAACAACGGCACAGAGGCAGTATTGACATCAACACCTACCGCGTTCACGCAATCTTCAACCACCGATTCGAGTGAATGCGCCAAGCGACTTTGGCTAACATCGTGTTGATATTGCCCAACGCCAATGGCTTTAGGATCGATTTTAACTAATTCAGCCAACGGATCTTGTAATCGTCTTGCAATAGAAACCGCTCCACGAATACTGACATCCAGATCTGGAAATTCTTCTGAGGCCAGTTTAGAAGCAGAGTAAACAGATGCGCCCGCTTCAGAAACCACAATTTTTTTAAGATGTAAATCTGGGTATTTTTTGATGAGATCAATCGCCAATTGATCAGTCTCGCGAGAAGCTGTTCCATTTCCAATGCTTATCAATTCTACTTTATGTAAACGGCACAGCGTTGCCAAGACTTCAATGGATTCGTCCCACGCGTTTTTAGGCGCATGAGGATAAATAGTACTGTGTTGTACAACCTTGCCTGTGGCATCCACCACAGCCACTTTAACGCCCGTTCTAAAGCCCGGATCTAATCCGAGCGTTGCGCGACTACCTGCAGGCGCACTCATTAATAAATCGCGTAAATTCGTTGCAAAAACCTGTATGGCCTCGGCCTCTGAGCGCTCTCTTAAACGACTAACAAGCTCTAATTCCAATTGTATATATAGCTTAACACGCCATGCCCAACGAACCGTTTCTAGCAACCACGCGTCGCTTTTTCGACCCAAATCTTCAACTTTAAACTGACGCGCAATCATTTGCTCAAAGCCAGTTGCATCGCACGCGATTGTCACTTGCAAAAATGTCTCATGGCGTCCGCGTAAAATTGCCAGCATGCGATGAGAAGGCACTTTTTTCAACAATTCTGAATATTGAAAATAATCTCTAAATTTTTCACCGGCTTCTTCTTTGCCTGCAACCACTTGACTGGTTAATGTGCCTTCTGCCCACAATTTATCACGCAGCAAACCAAGCAGATTAGCTTCTTCTGAAAATTGTTCCATAAGAATAAAACGTGCACCTTCTAGTGCAGCCTTTATATCTGGAATATTTAAATCTACATTGAGATAAGCTTCAGCGGTTTTTTCTGGTTCTAATGTCGGATCGTCCAATAAAGCCTGTGCTAATGGCTCTAATCCCGCTTCTCGCGCAATTTGCGCTTTCGTGCGACGTTTTTGTTTGTACGGCAAATAGAGATCTTCTAACCGTGCTTTGGAATCCGCACCTTGAATCGCTAATGCTAATTCAGGTGTTAGTTTTCCTTGTTCTTCGATGCTTTTTAATATAGCGACGCGACGCTCTTCAAGTTCTCTCAGATACGCTAAACGTTCCTCGAGCATACGAAGGTCGCTATCTGTTAATCCACCGGTCGCTTCTTTTCGATAACGTGAAATAAACGGAACGGTGTCGCCGGCGTCCAAGAGCTGAACCGCTGATTCCACTTGCTCGGGCCGAACGTTTAACTCAACTGCAATTTGCCGCGTGATGATAGTGTTATTTAGCATATTATTCAACCGTAACCGACTTTGCCAAATTCCTGGGCTGATCGACATCGGTGCCTTTCAGTACAGCCACGTAATAAGCCAGTAACTGCAAGGGTACCGTGTACACAATGGGCCCCAATAATTCGGGCACCTCTGGGATTTCTAACACGTGAATGCCAGGCGCTTCCTCGATGCCTGAAGATTTTGTTGTAAAAATAAGAAGCTCTCCACCTCTTGCACGCACTTCTTGAATATTGGATTTTAATTTTTCCAACAAACCATCATTTGCCGCAACGACAACAACAGGCATTTTTTTATCGACCAATGCTAATGCACCATGTTTTAATTCGCCAGCAGGATATGCTTCTGCATGAATATAAGAAATTTCTTTTAATTTTAAGGCGCCTTCTATTACAATAGGATATTGCAAGCCTCTGCCCACAAACAGCGCGTGTGATTTATTCTGAAATAACGTTGCAATTGTTTGGATAGCCTTCGCAGAAGCCAAACACCCTTGTATGATATCTGGCAGCTCTACCAACTGTTGGATCAACAATATTTCTTTTTCGCGCTCTAATCCGCGGCGACGCGCCAACACAAGGGTCAATAAAAATAATGCAACTAATTGTGTGGTAAAGGCCTTTGTCGAACACACACCAATTTCCGGACCTGCATTCGTTAAAAAAACTAATGCCGATTCACGTACTAACGAACTATCCGGCACATTACAAATACTTAACACCCCGCAATAGTTTTCGCCCTGCGTGCTGCGTAATGCGGCTAAGGTATCTGCCGTTTCGCCAGATTGTGAGATACATATCAAGAGTGTATTTGGCAATAAGACACGTTTACGATAACGAAACTCGCTAGCAATTTCGACGTGACACGAAATACCCGCCAGGTTTTCCAGCCATAATCGACCAATCATACCGGCATGATAACTGGTACCACATGCCACAATTTGAAGATGCTCGACTTTATCAAAAATGTCAGTGGCTTTTGTCCCAAACACACTTTCCAAAACACGCCCTCTATGCAGTCGACCCGTTAAGGCCTCCCGTATCGCATCTGGCTGCTCGAATATTTCTTTCAACATAAAATGGCGATAGCCCGCTTTATCAACAGCACCCGAATGAAAAGTTCGGTGATAAATTTTTCTTTGAACCAGGCTGCCTGTTTTATCAAAAATATTCACCTTGTCTCGAAAGATCTCTGCAATATCACCATCTTCTAGATACATAAATTGTTCTGTAACGTGTTGCAAGGCCAACGCATCAGAGGCTAAAAAATGTTCCCCCACACCAATCCCAATAACCAAGGGTGGGCCATTTCGAGCGCCGATGAGACGATTGGGATCTTTTGCATCCATAATACATAACCCATAAGCACCTTCTAATGTTTGTACCGTTTGACGAACAGCGGACAACAAATCGCCACCTGTTTTTAAAATCTTTGCAATGGTACAAGCAACCACTTCGGAATCTGTTTCGGAAAGAAAAGAATATCCCTCTGCAATAAGGGGTTCGCGTAACGCTTGAAAATTCTCAATAATCCCATTATGAACCAATATCACACGCCCATCAGCAATGTGCGGATGCGCATTGCGTTCGCTCGGCACACCATGCGTTGCCCACCGTGTATGTGCAATGCCCGTAAACCCCACCATCGGTGCTTTAAGCAATAATGCTTGCAAAGCACTGACTTTTCCTTCTGCTCTCTGGCGCTCTATAACACCATTATCTGCTAATACAGCTATGCCTGCTGAATCATATCCACGATACTCTAATCGTCTAAGACCATCCATCAGGGTAGACACAACATCTCTTTTTGCAATCGCACCGACAATTCCACACATATTTAGATTCCTTATTTTTAAGATTTTTTATCCGCGGTTTTCCAGTTGGCAATAACTTTACGCTCTAAACGATTGTGAACCAATGCATGTGCCGGAACATCACGGCTCACGGTTGTGCCAGCACCAACGGTAGCACCTGTTCCGACCGTAACCGGCGCAATTAATTGCGTATCAGAGCCAATAAATGCATTATCTTCAATAATCGTTTTATGTTTTTGCTTGCCATCATAATTACACGTGATAGTGCCCGCGCCAATATTCACGTGTTGACCCACAGCGGCGTCTCCCACATAGCTTAAATGATTTATTTTACTTTTTTTACCAACCGTTGAATTTTTTATCTCAACAAAATTTCCAACATGTACCGTTTCCGCCAAAACGGTACCCGGTCTAATGCGTGCAAAAGGACCAATATGACAACCTGCGCCAATGGTGGCATCTTCAATCACACTATTTGCGAATATTTCCGCGCCGGCTTCAACAATAGTATTTTTAAGATAAACATTCGGCCCGACTTTAACACTATTTCCCAGTGTAACAGAGCCTTCAATGATCACATTAATATCTATCACAACATCTTTTCCAACAGTTAGTGCGCCCCGCAAATCAAAACGCGCGGGATCGAGCATTAAAACACCTTGTTGCATTAATTTTCGTGCTTCTAATTGTTGATAGAAACGCTCCAGCCGCGCCAACTGCATTTTATCGTTAACACCCTCAACTTCCTCTGCATATTGTGGAGAAAGTGTCACAATGGGTACGCCATCTTGATTTGCCATTGCGATAATATCGGGCAAACAATATTCTTGTTGTGTATTCTGTGCAGTCAATTGCGGCAACCATTTTTGTAAATGCGATTTTGGCACTACAAAAAAACCCGCATTAACTTCTTTGATTTTTTTTTCTTTGATTGTTGCATTTTTTTCTTCTACAACACACTCTAATTTTCCGTTTACATCTCGTACAATGCGTCCAAATCCCGCTGGGGAAGCAACTTCTACTGTAATAAACCCAAGCGCTCCAGTTTGCGTTGCCTCTAACAATCGATGCAAAGTTTCAACTGTAATTAAAGGCGTGTCACCATACAGTATTAGAACACGCTCAACGGCAGCAATGCTCGGTAACGCTTGTCGTACCGCATCCCCAGTGCCTAAGGGTTTTTTCTGATTGATCCAATCAAGATTTTTAAGCGTAAGGTTTTTGTGGTTAACAAATACATTCTTAAGTTGGTCGCCATGTGCTCCGTGTACCACAATCACTTGTTTTGGGCTTAAGTGACTAACTGTTAAAAGTATCCGCTCAAGAATGGGCACGCCAGCAATTGGATGGAGCACTTTTGGTAGCGTAGAACACATACGAAGGCCATTGCCTGCGGCAAGTATTATCACAGAGAGGTTATTCATATGCCCTCGTTTAACCCTATGGTTTAAGTTTGAGCATTTTATCATTTTCAGATCATTCAATAAAGCTAATCTACAAAATCAACTATTTAACTATATTAATTAATAATTTTAGGGGATACGTTAATACGGATACGAGCAATAATCCAACAAGCCATAGCGTAATAAGCCACAGCCACTGCCTTGCTCTCGGATGCGCTGCTAACCATGTTTGTATAGAATATTTAATATGAATCTTCATGGTTTGTTTTTCCGCGAAAAACATAATAAGAATAACCCGTGTACGTTAGGATGAGTGGCAAAAGTGGGACAACACCCACTAACATCAAAGATAAACCGGGACCCGAAGCAGCTGCGTCTCGAAGGGTATAATGGAAGGGGATAATCCAAGGATAAAGACTCATTCCCAGCCCCAGATAGCCCATAAAAAAAATGCCAATGCTCAATAAAAATGGGCGGTATTCTCGTTTTTCTCGATGTAGATCAATCCACAGCATCATAAATAATGCAGTCGTTAATAAAGGAATAGGGAATAAATAATAAAAATTGGGAAGGCTAAACCAAAAGTTTTTAATGGGTGCATTCATAAGCGGCATCACCATGCTCACTAAAGCCATAAAAATACCAACAAAGCCGAGCACGTAAGCAGCCACTTTACGCGCCCATGCTTGGGTGATGTCTTCCGTTTTCATCACAAGCCAGGTAGAACCTAAGAGCGCATACCCAAACACAACAGCCATACCTGTCATCACACTAAATCCTGTTGCCCAATCAAAAGGACCCCCGGAAAAATTGCGACCATTGACAGTGACACCTTGTACAAATCCCCCCAAAATCATTCCCTGACAAAAAGCAGCGCCGAGCGATCCAAAATGAAAAACATAATCCCACAAATACCGCAATTTTCCTTCCGATTTAAAGCGAAACTCAAATGCAACACCACGTAGTATAAGACCTAACAACATCGCAATAATGGGAATATAAAAGGCCGGCAATAATATTGCATAGGCCAACGGAAAAGCCGCAAATAATCCACCGCCACCCAATACTAACCAGGTTTCGTTTCCATCCCAAAATGGTGCGATAGAATTCATCATGCGATCGCGACATTTGTCGGAGGGCGCGAAAGGAAACAAAATACCAATTCCCAAATCAAAACCATCGAGTAATATATAAAGCAAAATAGCTGTCGCAATCAGCAAACCCCAAATCATGGGTAAATCCATTGTGCTAGAAAAATCAAACATGGTTGTCTCCTTTTTTATTATCAACTTCGATACTCGAGGATTCTAAAATTGAAGCTTCTAAACCATGTTTATAAAACTGCTCTTTGTCACCTGTCACAGCGATTCCCTTGTAAACAAGCTTCAATATGTAATAACTTCCTGCGCCAAACAGAAAAGTGTACATCACAACAAAAGCCAAGAGTGAGCAGGCAACTTGTGATCCAATAATCGCAGGAGACACAGACTCACTTGTGCGAATAATGCCATAGACGGTATACGGTTGACGACCAATTTCAGTCACAAACCAACCTGCCAACAATGCGATAAACCCAGAGGGTGTCATCAACATCCAACATCCCTGCAAAAAACGACTTTGAAATAATTTGCGACGAAAATATTGAACGGCGCTAACGATACCCAAGCAGATCATTAAGATACCTATTCCAACCATAACGCGAAAAGACCAAAACACCCATGCGACGGGTGGCCTGTCTTCTTTATTCCATTCCGAAAGCCCCTTTACTTCACCTTCATAATGGTGTGTAAGGATCAAACTTGCAAGATACGGAATTTTAATTTCATAACGATTTACTTCGTTTTTTTCATCGGGCCAAGCAAATAAACGCAATGACGCACCTTTTTCCGTTTTCCAAATTCCTTCCATTGCGGCAATTTTTGCAGGCTGATGCTTAAGGGTGTTTAAACCATGCAAATCGCCAACAAACAACTGTAATGGCGCAACCAACGCAGCCATAATAACAGCCATGCCAAGCATTATCTTCGCATGCGGAACATGTCTTTTATGCCATAGATAAAAAGCACTCACACCACCCACCGCAAAGGCTGTGCATAAATAAGCGGCAATTACCATATGTATCAAACGATAAGGAAACGAAGGATTAAAAATAATGTCTATCCAGTTAAGCGGAAAAAGACGACCATCTTCGCCGATTGAAAACCCTTGAGGCGTTTGCATCCAACTATTTGCGGCCAAAATCCAAAAACTAGAAATCAGTGTTCCAGCTGCAACAATGCACGTAGAAACAAAATGCATGCGTTGACTAACCCGATCCCAGCCAAACAACATAATACCGAGGAAAGAAGCTTCTAAAAAGAAGGCTGTTAATACTTCAAAGCCCAAAAGCGGACCTATCACATTAGCAACGCGATCGGAAAATAACGACCAGTTTGTACCAAGCTGATACGACAGCACAACACCTGACACCACGCCCATACCAAAGGCAACCGCAAAAATTTTGATCCAAAATTTATAAATATCACGAAAACGCTCATCGTGTGTTTTTAGCCAACGCCATTCTATAACCGCTAAAAAACTCGCCAACCCAATCGTAAATGCGGGAAAGATAATATGAAAACTGATTGTAAAAGCAAACTGAATCCGTGCAAGAAGGAGGGGATCTAAATCTATCATAAAATTCACCAACCTTGAACATACCTACGAGCCTTGATTTTACCACAGATAGTCTATATCATACAGACTGATAATCTTAATTTAATCTATTATTTTCGTTATGCAAAATAAGAACACCCCTTTGGCTGCCCGTTTAAGACCTAGCACACTTAATGATTTTATTGGTCAAGCTCACTTATTAGCTGAGGGCAAACCACTCTGGCAAGCACTACAAGCAGGGCAACCCCATTCCATGATACTTTGGGGACCACCGGGTACCGGAAAAACAACACTGGCAAGGCTGTTGGCTAAAACCGCAGATACCGCATTTATTAGCATCTCTGCTGTAATGTCTGGTCTTAAGGATGTTCGAGAAGCCATAGACAAAGCAACGGAGTTGGCTAAAACACAGCAACAAAAAACCATTTTATTTGTAGACGAAGTCCATCGATTTAACAAGAATCAACAAGATGTTTTTCTACCCTACGTCGAAAATGGGACAATTATTTTTATTGGCGCCACAACGGAAAATCCTTCTTTTGAAATTAATAATGCGTTGTTGTCACGCTGTCGGGTTTACGTTTTAAAATCCTTAACAGAACAAGATTTGCTAGAGATCATCGATCGCGCGCTGACACATTCAACGCTAAATACAGAGCTGAATCTACCAGATAACAAAACAATTTCTTTTGATTTGCCCTTGCGAAAATTATTAGTTCAATCCGCAGATGGTGATGCACGCCAAGCTTTAAATTTACTGGAGCTCTCGCTTCGCCATGCAAAAAAACAAGACAATGAAATTATTATTGATGAAGAAATACTGCAAGCGGTGGTTTCGGGAACGCTGAATCGTTTCGACAAAGGTGGCGATCATTTTTTTGATCAGATTTCTGCACTGCATAAATCCGTTCGGGGTTCTTCGCCCGATGCAGCGCTTTATTGGTTTTCACGCATGATTATAGGTGGCTGTGATCCACTCTATATCGCGAGAAGAGTGGTTCGAATGGCCAGTGAAGATATTGGTAATGCGGACCCCAAAGCCTTACAACTTGCGCTTAATGCGTGGGAAGTACAAGAGCGACTGGGTAGCCCAGAAGGGGAGTTGGCTATCGCACAAGCGATTGTTTATATGGCAGTTGCAGCGAAGAGTAATGCCGTTTACATGGCGCTAAAAACGGCTATGCACGATGCAAAAGTGAATGGTTCTCTCGATGTGCCTATTCACTTACGCAATGCGCCAACCAAACTGATGCGCTCGATGGAATATGGCACAGCGTATCGATATGATCATGATGAGCCTAATGCTTTTTCGGCTGGACAAACCTATTTTCCAGAAAAAATGGGCGAGCGAAAATATTATCATCCTGTAACCAGAGGACTCGAAATTAAAATAAAAGAAAAATTGGAATTGTTGAAAAGTTTGGTGTATTAAAATACCCATC
>DAORSV010000045.1:0-12341 GCA_035443705.1 Gammaproteobacteria bacterium | reverse complement strand
TGGTTAAATGCGGCGTATTGATGAGGCTAACAACCCGACTCTAAACGCGATATTCTACCATTGCCGGATATTTTTTGAGTAATGTCTGGCTTAGCACAATACTTAAGCTCTGCATCACCTGAAATATCTACCGACAACTTATCCGAGATATTGGTTTTAGCAATGCTTGATCCATCAATGGAAACTGTCGCAATGTCTCCCGCAAGTTTAGTGCCATCGAATTCTCCTGCTCCATGAATTTCGACCATTTGCGCACCTGCAACACCACTTGCTTCAACCTTTGCCCCACCGTCAACTTTAGCTGTCAATTGCTTTACATTGATATTGATATGAGCTTCGCTCCCGAATCCACTAATCGAAAGCTTCAGGGCATCTGTTTGAAGACCATTCGGAATAAAAATATGCGTTAAACCGGACGCTATAATACTATTGACTGTTTTAATATTTAAATAATACTTGATATTAGCTTTTAGATGACTTGAAGCATCCGCGAGATCAATATATAAGGTTTTGTCTTTAACACTAACTTTAATCAACGGTAACAGCGCTTCATCCGCTTCCATGGTAAAATTTTCTTGATCAGTTTGCTTAATATATAAATTGCCGACACCCGACAAATTAATCTTATCAAAATGCTGTAGATCTTGCTTTTTAGGGATGGTTTTTGTTTCTGAATTATCTGTCTTTTTTTCTGCATCATCTGCAAAAGAAGGCATTTGTACAAAACATAATAAAAGAATCAGCCAAACTAAAATCCGTTTTTGCATTGCGCTTCCCTCAACTCTAGCTCTCACTGGCCCCTTGCGGGCTCCCTCTTCCGGACTCTCAAATAAGAGTCCGGAGAAGGTAAGCGAAATAGAGACGATATTACATCATATCGCCCATACCACCCATTCCGCCCATGCCACCCATGCCGCCGCCCATACCACCAGCACTTTCCTTCTCAGACTTTGGTGCTTCTGAGATAGTACATTCCGTAGTAATTAATAAGCCGGCAATGGAAGCTGCTTGTTGTAAAGCGGTACGTGTAACCTTGGTAGGATCCAAAATACCCATCTTTACCATGTCACCATATTCACCAGAGGCCGCATTGTAACCAAAGTTACCGGATTCTGATTTAACGCGTTCGATAACCACAGCAGGTTCGCCACCTGCATTCGAAACGATTTGACGTAAAGGTGCTTCTAGCGCCCGAATGATAATCGTAATACCATGATTTTGATCTTCATTATCACCTTTTAATTTCAGCAACGTCGGCAAAGTGCGTACTAAAGCCACACCACCGCCAGGCACAACACCTTCTTCAACAGCGGCACGTGTTGCATGCAATGCATCTTCTACACGTGCTTTTTTCTCTTTCATTTCGACTTCAGAGCCTGCGCCTATCTTGATAACTGCAACGCCACCGGACAATTTAGCGATTCGCTCTTGCAACTTCTCGCGATCATAATCGGAAGTAGTATCTTCTACTTGCTGACGCAATTCTTTGATGCGCGATTCAATTTCTGTGCTCTTAGCATTACCACCAACGATGGTTGTGTTTTCTTTAGTGACAACAATACTCTTAGCAGAACCCAGATCTTCGATTGTCGTGGCTTCCATCGTTAATCCGATTTCTTCTGAAATCACTTTAGATTTTGTCAGAATAGCAATATCCTGCAACATGGCTTTACGACGATCACCAAAACCAGGCGCTTTAACCGCACAGACTTTAACGATGCCACGCATATTATTCACAACCAATGTTGCTAATGCTTCGCCTTCTACATCTTCAGCAATAATGAATAAAGCGCGACCCGATTTCGCAGTTGCTTCCAATACAGGTAGCAATTCACGAATGTTGCTAATTTTCTTATCCACTAACAAAATGTAAGGATTTTCTAATTCGCAGGTCATGTTTTCTTGCTTATTCACAAAATAAGGTGAGATATAACCGCGATCAAACTGCATACCATCAACAAATTCCAATTCATCCGTAAAGGTAGCACCTTCTTGAACCGTAATAACGCCATCTTTACCGACTTTTTCCATCGCGTCAGCAATTAGCTTACCGACGGAGTGATCGGAGTTCGCAGAAATAGAACCCACTTGTTCAATCGCTTTGCTATCTTTGCAAGGTACAGAAAGCTTTTTAAGTTCTGCAACCACAGCAGTAGTTGCTTTATCGATCCCACGTTTAAGATCCATTGGATTTACACCGGCAGCAACAAGTTTTTGTCCTTCTTTTACAATGGCTTCCGCTAATACCGTTGCCGTTGTTGTACCATCGCCAGCAACATCAGATGTTTTAGATGCCACTTCTTTAACCATTTGAGCACCCATATTCGCAATGGGATCTTCAAGTTCAATTTCTTTAGCAACCGTTACGCCATCTTTTGTAACAAGCGGAGCGCCAAAAGATTTTTGAATAATGGCGTTTCGACCACGGGGTCCAAGCGTTACCTTAACCGCACTGGCTAATACCGTAACACCCTGCAACAAACGCTGACGCGCATCTCCACTAAAATTTAATACCTTAGCAGCCATATTATTTACTCCTCTGTATACAATTGTTTATTGTTCAAAAATGCACTCTTGTGCATAAAATCTCTAGCCTTCCAGAACACCCATAATGTCTTCTTCACGCATAACCAAGAGATCTTTACCATTAACCTTTACTTCAGTACCAGAATACTTACCGAATAGCACTTGATCCCCCACTTTCACGTCGAGCTTCCGCAAAACGCCATTTTCATATTTTCCAAGACCTGCAGCAACAACCTTACCGCGTTGTGGTTTTTCACTTGCATTAGCAGGGATGAAAATGCCTCCAGGCGTTACACTTTCGTCTAGACGTTCTATAATCACCCGATCATGTAAGGGACGAATATTCATATTGCTCATTTTTTCTCTTCCTCCGATTCAACGTTAAAAAAAGTCAGTTGTTCAACGAACCCAGCGGATCGGCATATAAATCGATCCCTACCAGGTATGTGGGGTCTCCCTTCCAGAAAATCAAGGGCAGTACGGCAAGTATACCAAATTTAACACATTTCAAAAGGCACACGTTTAGCTAGCCTGGTCAATAATTCATATGGACTTGTACCGACTGCTGCGGCAACCCTTTCGACCGGCAAATCGGGCCCCCATAACTGAACGGGATCCCCAATCTTCGCTTCAGGCTGATTCCCTAAATCAACTGTTAGCATATCCATCGAAACCCGCCCTACTAAAGGCACCGGGCGCCCATTCACCAACACCGGTGTTCCACTTGGCATCAAACGAGGGTACCCATCGCCATAGCCCCCTGCGACGACACCGATTCGGGTGTCCTTTTTACACACATATTCCCCACCATAGCCAACCGCCTCTCCCGCCTTCAGCGATTGAATGGCAATCAGCTCGGATTGGAGGGTCATCACAGCAGTGAGATCTTCATCTCGCCCAACGCGACCCGAATACGGCGATACGCCAAAGAGTAAAATGCCAGGACGCACCCAATCTGCATAAGAAGCCGGTATCCCTAAAATCGCTGCAGAATTGGCTAAACTTTTTTCACCCGGTAACGTTTCAACCGTCTGAAAAAACCGAATAATCTGAGCTGCAGTTTCCGTATTATCCACTTCTTCTGAACTGGCAAAATGCGTGATAAAACCTTGATGTTTTACAAGCGGACATTGACTTAAGGTTTCAAAAACAGTACGCACTTGCTCACACCGAAACCCCAAACGATTCATACCCGTGTTAATCTTAATCCAAATCGGTATTGCGGTCTCTACACCTGTCTTAAACATTTTGAGATCATGCACTTGTCTTTCGTGGTGAATAGCAAGCTCTAAATTTAATTCAAGAATCAGTGGTAATTCAGATCCATCATAAAAACCACTCATGAGTACAATACGGTTTTTAACTCCTGCTGCACGCAATACTACAGCTTCTTCAAGACAAGCAACGCCAAAAGCATCAGCATCTTTTAAAGCAACGGCGACGTTTACAAGACCGTGACCATAACCATCCGCCTTCACCATAGCCATTATTTTTTGATGAGGAACACGTGCACGAATTTTTGCTAAATTCTGTTGAAGCGCTCCAACATTAATGAAGGCTCTAAGTGCGCGCGCCATAGAAACCCTCCATGGCTCTACTATCTGCTGAATAATTTTCAAAACGCGCAAACTGGCCTAAAAAGGTTAACTTTACAGATCCGATGGGACCATTTCTTTGCTTGCCAATAATGATTTCTGCAGTTCCTTTATTATCATTGCTATCTTTGTTATAAACTTCGTCTCTATAAATAAAAACAATTAAATCGGCATCTTGCTCGATTGCACCCGATTCCCTTAAATCAGACATCATCGGACGTTTATCAGGGCGTTGTTCGAGTCCTCGGTTTAACTGCGATAACACCACCACTGGCACATTTAACTCGCGTGCTAACGCTTTTAAAGAGCGTGAAATCTCGGAAATCTCAGTAGTGCGGTTTTCACTATGTCCTGGCACCCGCATTAATTGCAAATAATCGATCACAATTAAACCTAAGCCTCCATACTCACGCGCGACGCGACGCGCCCTTGCACGTACCTCAAAAGGACTTAACGCACCACTGTCATCAATTAATAATTTTTTAGAATGTAGCATGCTAATGGCAGCACTCACGCGTGGCCAATCGTCATCTTCTAATTGACCCGTACGTATACGTTGCTGCTCGATTCGACCTAGAGAAGAAAGCATACGCATGGCCAATGATTCGGCGGGCATTTCCATACTAAAGATAAGCACCGCACCTTCATTTTTCATAACCGCATATTCCGCAAGATTGACTGCAAAGGCCGTTTTACCCATCGAGGGACGGCCTGCGACAATAATCAAATCAGACGCTTGTAACCCTGCCGTCATATTGTCAAAATCCGTAAATCCTGTTGAAACGCCTGTGATAGGCGATTTAGCATGAAATAATGCATCTATTCTATCCGTCGTGCGCGTCAGAATTGCTGCTATATGTTCCGGTCCAACGCTTGTGCCATGACCACCTTTCGGTGCAATCGAAAAAACTTTCCGTTCGGCATCATCTAATAATTCTTGCGCCTTTCTGTTGCCGGGATCAAAAGCAGATTCTGAAATTTCTCCCCCGACTTCGATTAATCGTCGAAGAATAGCGCGCTCACGGACAATATCTGCATAGGCTGCAATGTTTGCGGAAGTCGGTGTATTTTTTGCAAGGCCACCTAAATAATTAAGCCCACCGACAATATCTAATTCTTTGGAACGCTCTAACGCTTCTGAAACCGTAATAATATCGAGGGGTTTAGATTGCAGCACCAAATCCGCCATAATGCGATAAATGGTGCGATGGTCAAGACGATAAAAATCATGCTCTACAATACGATCGGCGATGTGATCCCAGGCATTGTTGTCGAGCATCAAGCCACCTAATACAGCTTGTTCTGCTTCTATGGCATGTGGCGGAACTTTGAGATCAGGATTCTGGCTCATGCTTGCCTCTTACCGGGTCGGCACGGCGACCGACCCCTACATTACAATACAATATTAAAGTGCAGTAACTGAAACGCGAACCTTTGCGATGATTTCTTCACCGAGTAAATGCAACTCAACTTCATAATCACCTAACTGGCGAATCGAACCGACTGCAAGATGTACCTCGCCTTTGCTTAGCGCATGTCCCATCTTCTTCACTGCATCTGCAATCTCATGTGCACCGACAGAACCAAATAATCGACCTTCTTCGCCCGCATTTGCGACGATGGTAATATTCAGACCTTCTAGCATTAATGCACGTTCTTTTGCTTTTTCTAAACGTTCATTCGCAGCAGCTTCTATTTCTGCACGTCGCGCTTCAAAAGAAAGAAGATTCGCTTTTGTTGCAGGCAAAGCGCGCCCCGTTGGAATTAAAAAATTGCGGCCAAACCCAGGTTTAACACGTACTTTATCGCCCAATTCCCCTAAATGAGGAACCCTTTCTAATAAAATTATTTCCACAACGCATCACCTCTTTTCAAAAATTTAATGTTGATCACAATAAGGCAACAAAGACAAATATCGCGCCACTTTAATCGCACGCGAAAGTTGTCGTTGATATCGAGCCTTCGTACCCGTAATGCGGCTTGGAACAATTTTACCACTTTCTGTAATAAAACTTCTTAAGGTTGCCAGATCTTTATAATCGATCTTCTTAACTTTTGCTGCC
The DNA here is from genome assembly GCA_035443705.1 of Gammaproteobacteria bacterium. Taxonomy (GTDB): domain Bacteria; phylum Pseudomonadota; class Gammaproteobacteria; order UBA6186; family Azoamicaceae; genus CADEGZ01. The sequence continues at coordinate 6,157 of DAORSV010000045.1, read as the reverse complement.
GTAAAACGACAAAATTTTCTGCGACGAAATTGACGAGCCATGATTCACACTCCAAAAATATTTTTTCGAACCTTACCCAACGATCTGTTGGTCTTCTTCCATTCCAAAGATTTCTTCTTCATCAAAGCCCCGTTCACGTGAGCCACGATGTCTAGAACCACCCTCTTTACGTTCGTCTTTTTCCTTCATTAATACAGAAGGTTCGGTAATGGCTTCGTCTTCAAGTATTACTAAATGACGAATCACTGCATCATTAAAACGAAAACTATTGGTGAGTTCATTTAAGGATTCTTGCCCACATTCGACATTCAACAAAATGTAATGTGCCTTGTGGAGTTTATTGATGGGATAGGCTAATTGCCTGCGCCCCCAATCTTCAACCCGATGGATCTTCCCACCTTTAGTCTCTATCCCCACGCGATAGCGCTCTAACATGGCAGGAACCTGTTCGCTTTGGTCCGGATGAACCATAAATACAACTTCATAGTGACGCATAGTAACTCCTTACGGATTTAGTTAGTCTTTCTACTTTTAAAGTAAAGTGATAAGACAAGGAGAATTTCTCTGGGTTACCGAGAAAAGAAACCCATTATAGGAGCATGGCTCAAATGGGTCAAGGGGTAACAAAAATGCTAAACCTGAACACAAAAAAATTATTACTCTGAAACGCGAACAATTGGTGTGCTCCTAACATTTGCCTATGTTCGGACTTGACCACTTTTCCTCTGATGTTATGATTAACAATATTACAGATATAAAATATGCGAGATAGGTAAAAAAATATGTTAGAAAGATTACAAACATGCCTCAAAAAAACGACAGTTAACTTACTATTTTTACTATGTTGCGGATGTACTCGCACCTCCGCTGTTCCACACGTACCCCCCGAAAAAGTGCACGAACATATCACCTCTCTCGGCGTTCAGCCCACCGAACACATCCTGATGGTCGATACCAAAAAACAAACGCTGGCGGTTTTACATGACGGCTCCATTAAAAAGACGTATACCATCTCTACCAGTAAACGTGGGATTGGACAAATAATCAATACTTTTCAAACCCCGCAAGGTCTACACCGGATCAATGAAAAAATTGGTCACGGCACCCCCCACTACAGCATTTTTCATCGCAGACAATTCATCGGCACTTGGCGACCACAACCCCGAAATCAACATCGCAAAGATTATGTTTCTACACGCATTCTGCGTCTCGAAGGATTACAGCCGGGATTAAATAAAGGACGAGATAAATTGGGTAGGATCATTGATAGCGAAACAAGGGCTATTTATATTCACGGCACCACAATGGAATGGAAATTAGGCGCCCCTAGCACCAAAGGTTGTGTGCATATGAGCGCAGAGGATGTCGTTAAATTATTTGAATCCGTGCCCACGGGAACATTGGTTTGGATACATTAGGGATTTTAAAAAAATTATTTAACAACCTCTTCCGCTGTCACCAAAAACCCACGATTACGACCACGGTGTTTGGCTTGGTATAAACCAAAATCTGCAGCATCTTTCAAATCCCACGGCTTTGTAAAATGACCGGGATCAACTGTTGCAACACCAAAGCTTAGGGTAATATGATCGCTACAACCCGAGCTCTTATGTGGAATGTTCAAAGCATCAACCGCTGCGTACAGTTTCTCGCCAATTTTATAAGCAGCTTCGCGATCAAACTTTGGCAATAACACGCCAAAAGTATCACCAATCATCCGACCCAAAGTCGCATCTGCGGTACCCACTAATGCACTTTTTAAACATTCAGCCACTTTTTTCAAGGCCTGATCACCTGCTTCTGCACCATAGACTTGATTATAGAGCTGAAAAAAATCCAGATTCAAAATGATAAAAGAAATCGGCAAATTTGTGCGTTTAGCCGCAAACCATTCACGCTCCATCGCTTCATCTAGACTCTCTGCATTACCTACTCCCGTTAAGGTATCTTGGGCTATCACATTCTGTAATGCACGATTCACAACAACAAGCTCATGAGCAACTTTAAACACTTCTTCTTTTAGGTTTAACAGCCGGTTAGCAGAATGGATTTTTAACATGAGTTTTCCATCATTAATCGGCTTTAACAAAACATCATCCGCACCTGCTTCTACAATTTGCGCCATCTCGGATTCAGAAAAACTGTCACCAAGCAAAATAAGTGGCACCCAAACAGCATGGCCCCCCGTCTGACGGATCTGACGGACAAGCTCTAATCCCCCTTCTCCTGGCAATTGAAAGTCTGCCAAAATCAGATCGGGACATTTTTTTCGGCACAACGCGACAACCTCGCGACTCGTTAAAGCCTCTTCTACAACATGACCCCATTTTTGTATTGTTTCCACCAGTTTTTGGCGATGTTCACTGTCTTGTTCGGCCACCAATATGCGCATAAGAGCTCCATTTACTCCTTAAAACGATGTTTTACCGCTTCTTTAGCCAATTTCTCGGCGCTAAGATATCCTGCCCAAAGAGAACCATCTTCAAATACAAGGGTAGGGGTCCCTGAAATACCCAATTTTTCACCTAGTAATAGCTGTTCTGGAATCGTATTTTTACAGGTTATGGATTGAGCATGTTCGCCCTTCATAACCTTTGTCATCATGCCTTTGGGATCTTTAGAACACCAAATGGATTCCATTTTTGTATACGTATTAGAACCTCGCCCTTGTCTAGGATAAGCCAAATACCTCAGCTCAATCCCTAAATCCATCAGCCTTGGGATTTCCTGATGCAGTTTTCGACAGTAGCCACAATCCGCATCTGTAAAAACAGTAACGACAGCCTTCACGTCTTTGGGGCGGTAAATAACCATCTCTTTCGAAACCAAGCGCTTTAACACAGATAACCGCGCTTCTCGACGAGCGGGCTCAGTGACATTGCGATCATCATCATCGCTTTCTAGATCTAAAACATCACCGGCAAATAGGTATCGACCATCATTACTCGCATATAAAACAACCGGCCCTGATGTTAATTGATACAAGCCAGAAACTGGACTTTGTTTAATAGTTTCAACAACTAGTTCAGGAAATGCGGCATTTAGGTGCTTTTTGATATTCCCTTGCTCTAGCTTGCTTATTTCATTTGTGTTATTTGTGTCGGTTGTGTTATTGGCCAAACATTGACCAAAGCCCAACAATAACAAAAAAATCATGCTAACTTGCTTCATAAAACACTTTCCTCATGAATTGAAGATGCATCGAAGACTCCCTGCCTTCATTTTTAATCATATACCAATTTATGATTAACCTCGAGGATGATGTTTTAAATGAAGCGCTTTCAGTCGACTGTTAGCGACATGGGTATAGATTTGGGTAGTCGAAATACTGGCATGACCCAACATCATTTGAACCACACGCAGATCCGCACCATGATTCACTAAGTGGGTAGCAAAGGCATGCCTTAAGGTATGAGGAGATAGGGGTTTATGGATCCCCACTTGTCTTGCATAATGTTTAATGCGATACCAAAAGGTTTGACGGGTCATTGCAACAGCGCGATTACTGAGGAAAACAGCATCGCATAAACGATCGGTCTTTAATAACGCCGAGCGTACCGCCAAATAACGTTGCAGCCAAACAGCCGCCTCCTCACCAAACGGAACAACACGTTCGCGATCATTCTTTCCCATCACCCGCACAATCCCTTGTTGTAAATTAACTTGTTCAAGGGTAAGACTGACCAACTCCGTAACTCTTAAGCCGCAGGCATAAAGCAATTCTAATAACGCTTTATCTCTCAAACCCATGGGCTCTTCTGTATTGGGTGCTTGTAATAAACTTTCAACCTCTGCTTCAGACAGATCTTTAGGGATCGATCGCCCAATCGTAGGACTCGCAATATTAACGGTTGGATCTTGCTGACAATATTTTTCACGTAACAAATAATGATAAAAAGTTCTTAGACACGAAAGAACACGTGCGTTGGTTCTTGCGTGCGTTCCTTGCAGCGTGCGATAGGCTAAATAACCGATCACATCGATATCCGAGACAGTGACGAGGGTTTTTGGTTCCGCCTGCCCTGATAACCACACAATAAAGTGTTTAAGATCGCTCTGATACGCCGCTAAGGTATTTTTGCTAAACGCGCGCTCCAGCCAGAGCGCATTAACAAATTCATTAACAATAACGACGTTATCCAATGCAGATTACGCGTTTTCAGCGGTATCCAATTCAACGCCTGTATTTCTTTGTGCCAAACGTTCTTTGATTCGAGCTGCCTTACCCGTAAGACCACGCAAATGATACAGTTTTGCCTTACGAACATCTCCACGGCGCTTTACTTCAATGCCTTTTATAATCGGACTGTGCGTTTGGAAAACACGCTCTACACCTTCACCATGCGAAATTTTACGTACTGTAAAAGAAGAATTCAGTCCGCGATTGCGTTTTGCAATAACAACACCTTCGTAAGCTTGAACACGTGTACGTGTACCTTCTTTCACTTCGACTTGCACAACAACAACATCACCCGATCTAAACACGGGAACATCCTGTTTTAATTGTTCTGCTTCAATCTGTTGAATCACGGTACTCATGTTTTACGCTCCTAATTAAATAATATTCGTTTCTTCAATAAATTCTTTCAATAATTTTTGTTGCTCGAGACTCAAGTCCAACTTTCCTAACAAATCTTTACGCCTTAACCAGGTACGCCCAAGCTTTTGCTTTAACCGCCACTTTAAAATTTCCGCGTGGTTACCGCTCAACAAAACTGCTGGTGTCTGCAAACCATCCACGACTTCTGGACGCGTGTAATGCGGACAATCTAATAATCCTTCCGAAAAAGAATCGAGTAAGGCCGAATCCTTATCCCCTAATGCGCCGGGTACCCAACGCGTGATGGCATCCAATACAACCATAATGGCTAATTCTCCACCACTTAGCACGTAGTCTCCGATGGACCATTCTTCATCCACTTCTAAGGTGACGAGCCGTTCATCAACGCCCTCGTATCGACCCGCTACAAAAACAAATCGCGCTGAATCTGCCGCGGCCTGCCTAATGCGCTCCTGCGACAGCTTTTGCCCTTGTGGCGACAAATAAATCACTTTTGCCTGATCACCCGCAGCCTTTCTTGCCGCGATGATCGCATGACGCAATGGGTATACACCCATCACCATGCCAGGGCCACCGCCATAAGGCCTATCGTCTACACTGTGGTGTGGATCGGTTGAAAAATCGCGGGGATCCCAATAATGAAGCTCCAACAACCCCCGTTCGACCGCTCGTCGTGTTATCCCGTAATCCGTGAGTGCTTTAAACATCTCTGGAAACAACGTGACAATACCACACCACATGAATACTTAAAACTCCGGATCCCAGGCAACACATATAACACGTGCTTTTAAATCCACTGACAACACATAATCCTTTAAGATATAAGGAATCAAATGTTCCCGTGTCTCGCCCTTCACCACTAAAACATCATTCGAGCCCGTTTCTATCAGACGTTCCAATTGTCCTAAAACAAAGCCTTCTTCCGTTACAACCGACAAACCGATGAGATCAGACCAATAATATTCATCCGCATCTAATACCGGAAGCTCTGAACGTGGCACGCCTATCTCAGAAAGCTTTAACAGCTCAACCTTTTCAATACTCTCGTAGCCCACTAAAGCAGCAACAAAGCTTTTGCCATGCGATCGGGCATCTAAAACTTCAACGGGCTGCCATTGGCCCTTTATCTTAAGGAACCAAGTTTTATAACTTAAAATACTGCTAGCAGTCTCTGCATAAGACTGCACATGAACCCAGCCCTTTAAGCCATAGGGAGCACCTATACGACCCATCACAACCATGTGGTCTTCTGCTGTACCCAATACCGTCTTTACGATGCCTTTTTGTCCCATTCTGCCAACAAAGCTGCTACACGATGCGAAGGTTGAGCACCCAATGCCACAAAATGCGCAACGCGATCGCGTTTGATATTCAAACGATTCAAGCTCGGCTCTTCTGCGCCGGCAATGGGATTAAAATATCCCAATCGCTCTAAACAATTGCCACCGTCTCGACGATGCCGCTTATCTGTCGCAACGATATGATAAAATGGACGTTTTTTTGCGCCGCCCCGCGATAACCGAATTACAACCATCTGCTGGATTAACCCCTTTAATATTGGATTTCGAAAGCGAGTATTGTACCTAAGTCCTACCA
>DAORSV010000044.1:0-12464 GCA_035443705.1 Gammaproteobacteria bacterium | reverse complement strand
AGATCGAATTTATAAAACGCACATTCGATATTTCTATAACTGTCCATTCTAAAAAATTTCATCCCGCACTTTTCTAGTACGCGAAGCGAAGCGATATGATGCGTAGGCGCAAAACCAATAATATGATCAACCGGAATATGTTCAGCCGCCCACGCAAGCAGTGCCTGACTTGCTTCAGTGGCATAGCCTCTACCCCAATACGATGGCAAAAACAAATACCCAAATTCCACTTCACCAGAACTTAATTTTGCAAAACCCGTACGGCCAATCAGTTGATTGCTTTTTTTGTCTACCGCTGCAAATAGACCAAAGCCATCTGTATTCCAGGCTTTTAGATAGCGCTCCAATTCTTGTTGGACTTCCGCGCTATTTAAAACGCCTTCTGGAAAATAACTGCGAACCTCTGGATCGCCATCCAAAATACATAATGCTTCAAAATCTGCAGCGCATAAAGGCCGTAAGATCAACCGCGTGGTTTCGATCATATTGGACATACAACTTTATGTTCCCGTAGAATTCAGCGCTTCTCCCAATGCTTGCTCAATATCACTCGCCGTAATTGGTGGCTTCGGTTGAGTATCTGGCTGTTTGGCCAACAACTTAGCCCGACGACGTTCTTCATGATACGCCAAGCCGGTTCCCGCTGGGATCAATCGGCCGACGGTAACGTTCTCTTTTAATCCACGCAAATTATCGCGTTTACCACTTACAGCCGCTTCGGTTAATACACGCGTTGTTTCTTGGAAAGAAGCCGCGGAAATAAACGATTCGGTCGCCAATGAAGCTTTTGTAATACCCAATAATACAGGACCATAAAGCGCTGGCATTTTTTCTGCTGAGAGTTTCTCATTCGCTGTCTTTAAGTCACCAATATCTACTTGCTCACCCACGAGAAAGCGCGTATCTCCTGTAGACGTCACAATCACTTTACGTAACATTTGACGAACAATCACTTCGATATGTTTGTCGTTGATCTTAACCCCTTGTAAGCGATACACGTCTTGCACTTCGTTGACTATATAATTCGCTAAGGCATCCACACCCAGCAATCGTAATATCTCGTGTGGATCTGGCGAACCATCGGCTATTTTTTCACCGCGTTGCACATGCTCACCTTCAAACACGCTCACATGACGCCATTTTGGAATCAATTCTTCATGCACCGCCGTTTGTGTATCGGGTGAAGTAATCATCAAACGACGCTTACCTTTGGTTTCTTTTCCGAAACTAACGACACCCGAGATTTCCGCTAAAATTTCAGCTTCCTTCGGACGACGCGCTTCGAAGAGATCAGCAACTCTAGGTAAACCACCTGTGATATCACGTGTCTTGGAGGTTTCTTGCGGAATACGTGCAATAACGTCGCCCACACCCACAAAAGAACCATCTTCAGCACTAATAATTGAATCCGCAGATAAGAAGTAATGCGCAAATAAATTGGTACCTGCTAACATCAAATCATTTTCTTCATTGTCTACAAGTTTTACCATCGGCCGTAACTCACGTCCACCGCTAGTACGTTGTTTTGGATCCATTACAACAACACTGGTTAACCCTGTAACATCGTCTGTTTGACGACGCATCGTTACACCATCGATTAAATCGACATACCGTATGCGACCAGCAACCTCTGTTATAACAGGGTGATTATGAGGATCCCATGTCGCCACTGTTTGCGATGCCTCGACTTCTGCACCATCGACAACCGTCACAATAGCACCGTAAGGTAATTTATATCGCTCCCACTCACGACCTTGCGCATCGGCAACGGTCAGCTCTCCTGAACGAGAGACCACAACGGAATACCCTTTAGCATGCATCAACAATTTCACGTTGTTTAAACGCACTTTGCCGCTAGATTTCACTTGAATACTATTATCTGCAGTCGCTCTCGATGCAGCACCCCCAATATGGAAAGTACGCATGGTTAACTGTGTTCCCGGCTCACCAATAGACTGCGCCGCAATAACCCCGACAGCTTCCCCGATATTAACCAACTGACCACAAGATAAATCACGCCCATAACATTTTTGGCAAATACCAAAGCGTGTCTGGCAAGTAATCGCCGAACGTACTTTGACTTGATCTACGCCAATCTGCTCTAACACATCGACCATGGCTTCATCTAATAAACTGCCATTTTCAATGACGATTTCATTGGTTTTGGGATCAATAACATCCTGTAATACAACTCGTCCTAATACCCTTTCACGCAACGCTTCTACAACATCCCCACCTTCAATCAACGGCGTCATGGTCAAACCATTGGTAGTACCACAATCCAGCTCCATAACCACCACATCGTTAGCAACGTCAACCAATCGACGTGTGAGATATCCAGAATTCGCTGTTTTTAATGCAGTATCCGACAACCCTTTACGTGCACCATGGGTTGAAATAAAGTATTCCAATACATTAAGACCTTCACGGAAGTTAGCGCGAATAGGCGTCTCGATAATCGACCCATCCGGTTTAGCCATAAGACCACGCATACCCGCCAACTGTCGCATTTGCGCAGCAGAACCTCTAGCACCCGAATCTGCCATCATAAAGATTGGGTTATAAGACTCTTGTTTGACGGTTTCATTTTTTGCATTTACAACCATTTCCGAGGCTAATTCCGACATCATAGCCTTAGCAACTTGATCATTGGTGCGAGACCAAATATCAATAACTTTGTTATAACGTTCACCATGTGTCACTAAACCAGAGGTATATTGATTCCCAATTTCTTTCACTTCTTCTTCTGCTTGCGCAATAATGCTGCCCTTACTGGAAGGGATCACCAAATCATCAATGCCAATAGAAATTCCCGAACGTGTGGCATAAGAGAAGCCGGTATACATTAACCGATCTGCAAAAATAACCGTTTCTTTCAAGCCGACTTGTCTATAACAATAGTTTATCAGCTGTGAAATCACTTTCTTAGTCATCGTTTTGTTAATCAGCGCATAAGACATTCCTGCAGGCAAAATTTCAGACAATAATGCACGACCCACAGTCGTTTGCACCATGCTATATCCTTTTGCACGAACCGCCTCTGTGCTATCCATTTCCGCATTAACACGTACTTGAATAATTGCATGCAAATGCACAGCGCCATTTTGATACGCTCTATGCACTTCACCTATATCAAGAAAGACTTTTCCTTCGCCCAATACATTGATTCGCTCGCGAGTCAAATAATAAAGACCCAACACAATATCCTGTGAAGGAACAATGATAGGCTCACCATTCGCAGGCGATAAAATATTGTTTGTAGACATCATTAATGCGCGTGCTTCTAGCTGCGCCTCAATGGTTAGAGGAATATGTACAGCCATTTGATCGCCGTCGAAATCGGCATTATAAGCCGCGCAAACCAGCGGATGTAGCTGAATAGCCTTGCCTTCTACCAACAGTGGTTCAAATGCTTGAATACCCAAGCGATGTAGCGTCGGCGCTCGATTTAAAAGCACGGGATGTTCGCGGATCACCTCTTCTAAAATATCCCACACTTCCGGACCTTCGCGATCCACTAATTTTTTAGCGGCTTTTATTGTCGTCGCAAGACCTCGAAATTCCAACTTGCTAAAAATAAACGGTTTAAATAGCTCTAAAGCCATTTTCTTTGGCAAACCACATTGATGCAGTTTTAAAGTAGGTCCCACCACAATCACAGAACGACCCGAATAATCAACGCGTTTACCCAACAAATTTTGTCGGAATCGACCTTGTTTACCCTTAATCATATCCGCTAGTGATTTTAAAGGTCGTTTATTCGAACCCGTAATCGCACGTCCACGACGACCGTTATCTAACAGTGCATCGACCGCTTCTTGCAACATCCGTTTTTCGTTACGAACAATAATATCCGGGGCACTTAAATCCAACAGTCGCTTCAATCGGTTATTACGGTTAATCACACGACGATACAGATCATTTAAATCCGAGGTTGCAAAACGACCACCATCTAAAGGCACTAAAGGTCGTAAATCCGGTGGCAATACCGGCAACACAGTCATAATCATCCATTCCGGTTTATTGCCAGAATCCAAGAAAGACTCCATCAACTTTAAACGTTTTGCCAATTTTTTAGCGCGTGTTTCAGAGGTTGTTGTGGGCAACTCTTCTCGAATGCGCTCCGTCTCTGTTTTCAGATTAATGCGTTTTAATAACTCTTGAACTGCTTCAGCACCCATCCGTGCATCAAATTCATCGCCATATTGTTGTTCGGCTTCCAAGAAAGCTTCTTCTGTCAGCAATTGCGATTTTTCGAGAGGGGTCATGCCTGGGTCGATCACAACATAGGCTTCGAAATATAAAACGCGCTCAATGTCACGCAATGTCATATCTAACAAAAGCCCGATTCGAGAAGGTAAGGATTTTAAAAACCAAATATGCGCAACAGGACTTGCAAGTACAATGTGCCCCATGCGTTCGCGTCGTACTTTAGCCAACGCAACCTCAACGCCACATTTCTCGCAGATCACTCCACGATGTTTTAGGCGCTTATATTTTCCACACAAACACTCATAATCTTTAACCGGTCCGAATATTTTGCAACAAAACAACCCATCTCTTTCCGGTTTAAAGGTACGATAGTTAATCGTTTCTGGTTTTTTAACCTCGCCATAGGAGCGTGACTCAGTGAGATCAGGCGGAGCCAGACTCAATACAACACTGCTAAACTCTTCACCCGCACCCTGCTGCCTTAGCAAACCTAGTATGTCTACCACGTTATGACCTCCAAATTAATCGCATTCTAATTCGATGTTGATACCCAAGGAACGAATTTCCTTCACCAACACGTTGAACGATTCCGGTATACCGGGGTCCATTCGATGGTCACCGTCCACAATGCTCTTATACATTTTGGTACGCCCCGCCACATCATCCGATTTTACGGTTAACATTTCTTGTAGCGTATATGCAGCACCATAAGCCTGCAGTGCCCACACTTCCATTTCCCCAAAGCGCTGACCACCAAATTGGGCTTTACCGCCTAAAGGTTGCTGCGTCACTAAACTGTAAGATCCGGTCGACCGTGCATGCATTTTATCGTCAACCAAATGATTAAGTTTCAGCATGTACATGTATCCCACCGTTATCGGTCTATCAAAAGCAACACCTGTTCGACCATCAAACAAGACGGTTTGACCACTTTCGGGTAACTCCGCCAATTTGAGTAATTGCTTAATCTCTTCTTCTGCTGCGCCATCAAACACGGGCGTCGCAATGGGGATACCCTCTTTTAAATTGTTAGCAAGCACCAACAGTTCTTCATCCGTTAATTGATCAAGATCCAGAACGCGTCTACCATTTAAATTGTAGATTTTATCTAAAAATTGACGAATAACGGCAACTTTGGCCTGTGCTTTTAACATTTCCCCGAGCTTTATACCTAAGCCCTTCGCTGCCCAGCCCAAGTGTGTTTCTAACACTTGCCCAACGTTCATACGAGACGGCACACCCAAGGGATTTAAGACGATATCCACGGGTGTACCATCGGCTAAATACGGCATATCTTCAACCGGCACAATGGTAGAAATAACACCTTTATTACCATGTCGACCCGCCATTTTATCGCCCGGTTGAACACGACGTTTTACGGCCAAATACACTTTAACAACCTTTAAAACACCCGGCGCCAAATCATCACCTTGTTTTAATTTTTTATGTTTTTCTTCGAGTTGCAAATCATGCACTTTACGCAATTCACTAAATTGCTGCGCTGCGGCTTCCAATTGTTGATTATGCTCATCGCTTTTTAAACGAATTTCAAACCAACGCTCTTTTGCCAGTTCATCCAGATATGTCGATGTAATTTTGCTGCCCGACTTTAAGCGATCGGGTCCACCCGCAGCAACCTTATCTAACAACAGTTTGTACACCCGTTGATAGATGTCTTCTTCACGAATACGAAATTCATCGCCCAAATCTTTCTTAACACGCAATAAGGCTTCTTTTTCAATCGCCAATGCACGCGAATCTTTCTCGACGCCATCTCGTGTGAAAACATGCACATCAATAACCGTTCCACTCATCCCGGTTGGTACACGTAAAGAGGTATCTTTAACATCAGAGGCTTTTTCGCCAAAAATAGCACGTAAGAGTTTTTCTTCTGGCGTTAACTGTGTTTCACCCTTAGGGGTTACTTTACCCACCAAGATATCACCAGAAGTCACTTCTGCACCAATAAAAACAACACCCGATTCATCTAATCGTCCAAGCGAACCTTCCCCGACATTTGGAATATCAGAAGTAATTTCTTCAGAACCCAATTTTGTATCGCGTGCAATGCAGGTTAACTCTTCAATATGAATCGTCGTAAACCTATCTTCTTCAACAACTCGTTCGGAGATCAAAATAGAATCTTCAAAATTGTATCCATTCCACGGCATAAACGCGATTAAAAGGTTTTGCCCAAGCGCTAACTCTCCCATATCGGTAGAAGGCCCATCTGCAAGCACATCGCCACGTTTAATACGTTCGCCTGTACTCACTAACGGCTTTTGATTGATACAAGTATTTTGGTTCGATCTCAAATACTTGGTCAGATTGTAAATATCAACCCCGGCTTCACCCGCTTCTGCTTCAGAATCGTCCACCCGTACAACAATACGCGCCGCATCAACAGAATCAACAATCCCGCTACGACGTGCAATAACGGTTACACCCGAATCAATCGCAACAACGCGTTCCATACCGGTTCCCACCAAGGGCTTTTCAGCGCGAAGCGTCGGTACAGCTTGACGTTGCATATTCGATCCCATCAAGGCACGATTCGCATCATCATGTTCCAAAAAGGGTATTAAAGAGGCCGCTACCGAAACAATTTGTTTAGGCGAAACATCCATATACTCAACGCGGTCTGGCGTAGAAAACGTAAATTCATTTTTATTTCGACAAGGCACTAAATCATCAACCAATTCTAATTTTTGGTTAATGGTCGCGTTTGCCATCGCAATCACAAACTGCCCTTCTTCAATTGCCGATAAATAAACAATGTCGTTAGTGACTTTACCGTTGCTCACTTTACGATAAGGACTTTCTAAAAAGCCATATTCATTGGTTCTCGCATACACGGCCAACGAATTAATCAACCCAATATTTGGACCTTCCGGTGTTTCAATCGGACAAACACGACCATAATGCGTAATGTGAACGTCACGCACTTCAAATCCTGCCCGCTCGCGCGTTAACCCGCCAGGCCCAAGCGCCGAAACACGGCGTTTATGTGTTATTTCGGATAAAGGATTATTTTGATCCATAAATTGCGATAATTGGCTTGAACCAAAAAATTCTTTAATCGCTGCCGACACAGGTTTTGCATTAATCAAATCTTGAGGCATTAAGCCTTCAGAATCTGCAAGGCTTAAGCGCTCTTTGGCTGCACGCTCTACACGCACAAGTCCAACGCGGAATTGATTTTCTGTCATTTCGCCAACACTACGAACCCGGCGATTTCCAAGATGATCAATATCATCGATTTCGCCGCGACCATCGCGAATATCAATCAATGTTTTTAAAACAGCAACAATATCTTCTTTTGATAAAATACCAGGACCTGTAGATTCGTTGCGTCCAACCCGACGATTAAACTTCATGCGTCCAACCGCAGACAAATCGTAACGTTCTGGTGCAAAGAATAAATTTTGAAATAGCAGTTCTGCTGCATCTTTAGTCGGTGGTTCACCGGGTCGCATCATGCGATAAATCTCAACCAGTGCCTCTAATTGGCTCTTAGTCGGATCTACTTTGATGGTGTCTGAAAAATAGGGACCCCGATCTAAGTCATTGGTAAACAAAGCGTGCACAGTGTTGATATTCGCATTACGCAATATCTGTAACACCTCTGCGGTAATTTCCGCATTTGCTTGTAATAGAACTTCGCCACTGGATGTGTCGATAATATCGTGCGCCAGGATTTTACCCAGCAAATAATCACTAGGCACCTCCAGTTTTTTAATGCCCAATTCTTCCATTTGGCGGATCTGTTTGGCTGTAATGCGACGCCCTGCTTCAACCAATATTTCACCCTTCGGTGTTTTGATATCAAAATGCGCAGTCTCGCCTCTTAACCGATTAGCCACCAACTCTAAAACCCATTTTTCTTTTTCAAATGTAAAAGTATTGGTTTCAAAGAAAAGCGCTAACATCTCCTCTGTAGAATAGCCTAAAGCACGTAATATAATGGATCCCGGCAGTTTTCGACGCCTATCAATACGAACATAAATACAATCTTTAGGATCAAACTCAACGTCAAGCCAAGATCCTCGATAGGGAATAATACGAGCAGCATATAACAACTTACCCGACGAATGCGTTTTGCCTTTATCATGTTCAAAAAAGACACCTGGAGAACGATGCAATTGTGATACAACGACTCGCTCGGTACCATTGATCACGAAGGTTCCACTGTTTGTCATGAGTGGAAGTTCGCCCATATAGACATCTTGTTCTCGAATATCTTTGATTACTTTTGCATCGATTGGCGATTCTTTATCGTAGATAACGAGTCGTACCGTAACGCGTATCGGCGCTGCGTACGTTAAACCTCGCATTTGGCATTCTTTAACATCAAAAGCTGGCGTTCCTAATTGATAGCTTACATATTCTAAGATCGCGTGACCGGCATAGCTAATAATGGGAAATACCGAACTAAATGCAGCATGCAATCCTGTATTTTTCCGCGCTAACGGCAAAACGTCAGGTTGTAAAAATGCATGATACGACTGCTTTTGGATGTTTAATAAGGGTGGAACTTTTAACGTATCTCGACGCTTACCATAGTTAGCACGAAAACGCTTTCGCTCAGTATAAGAAAGTTCTAATGCGTCAGTACCGGACATATTGATTCCTCTGACAAATATTAAAAATAACCAAAACGGCTAGCAGACGTAGGGGCGGACGAAGGGAGGACACGGCAGTCCGCCCCTACAGCCCATTTATCAGCTGCTAACCATTCCCACATTAGGCCGGCGTTGAATCCGACCTTGCCATTTATTTAATTTCAACCGTAGCGCCGGCTTCAACCAACTGCTTCTTAACAGCTTCAGCATCTTGCTTAGATACAGCTTCTTTAATAATCGCAGGTGTGCCTTCGACTAAATCTTTAGCTTCTTTTAAGCCTAAACCTGTAATCGTTCGCACAGCTTTAATAACTTCTACCTTCTTTTCGCCATGATTTGTCATCACAACGTTAAATTCGGTTTGTTCTTCAACAGCAGCGGCACCCGCGCCACCCGCTGCTGGAGCTGCGGCCACTGCAACAGCTGCCGTTACATTAAATTCCTTTTCCATCATTTCAATTAATTCAACAATATCCATTACGCTCTTTTGAGCGACGGCTTTTAAAATTTCTGCATTCGATAAGGCCATTTTATTTCTCCACACACTATATAAAGGTTAAAAATTACTGTTTTTGATCACGAACAGCCGCCAAAGTTCTTACAAACTTAGACGTAGGTGCTGCCAAGGTTTGTACAAATTTCGCAATAGGCGCTTGCATCACTGCCAATAGTTTGGCAATCGCTTCAGAACGTGTTGGTAAACTTGCGACTAAAGCTAACTGTTTAGCATCTAAAAGTTTTCCACCTAAAGATAAGCTTTTAACAACCAGTTTATCATTCGTTTTGCTAAACTCCTGAATAAGACGCGCACCGGCACTTAATTCATCGCCACCAAAAACCAACAACACAGGGCCTACCAATGATTCGTTCATACACTCGAAAGGCGATCCTTTTAAAGCTCGCTCTACTAGCGTATTTCGCGCCACACGAAGATACACGTCTACTTCTCGCGCTTTTGCACGCAAACGCGTCATATCACTCACAGGAAGACCGTTATTTTTCACAACGATCAACGAAGAGGAACGATTCGCCATTTCAGCAACGGAAGCGACAATTGTCTTCTTCTGTTCTAGTTTCAACGCCACTTTGTGTATACTCCAATAATGCACGTTGTAATTTGATTACATCTCCAAAGCCCTTTTTAAAGGGAACTGAGGAGGATGCAACCCCCTTTACGGTGACTTCAACGCAGAAAACTTCAGCGCTTTATCAACCGTCTACGCGAGGTGGCTTTCACCAATTAAACGTTTCCGTCCTTGCGGTCTTAGACAGCTACTGCCGCCTTAAAAACTTAATGAAGCGAGATCAATAACCAAGCCAGGTCCCATCGTTGTCGATAGCGTGACCTTTTTCATATAAATACCTTTTGAGGCACTGGGCTTTGTTTTACGTAAATTTTCCAAGAGTGCTTGTAAATTTTCTTTTAATGCATTGGCGTCGAAATTAAGCTTACCAATAGAACAATGCACAATACCATTTTTATCCGATCGATAACGCACTTGACCTGCCTTCGCATTTTTAACAGCGGTTGCAACATCCATAGTAACTGTTCCAACTTTTGGATTTGGCATTAAACCGCGAGGACCTAAAACTTGCCCAAGACGCCCAACAACACCCATTGCATCCGGACTTGCTACAACCACATCAAAATTCATATTTCCGGCTTGTATTTGTTGTGCTAAATCCTCCATACCCACCAAGTCAGCACCTGCCGCTCGCGCAGCATCTGCATTTGCACCTTGCGTGAAAACTGCAACACGAACGGTTTTACCTGTTCCATGTGGCAACACAGTTGCGCCTCGTACAACTTGTTCCGATTTACGTGCATCCACACCTAAATTCACGCTCACATCAACGCTTTCAATAAATTTTGCTTGTGGTAATGTCGTTAATAGTTTTACAGCATCCAAAAAAGAGTAAACCTTGCCCACTGTGAGGTTTTTTTGAATGGCCTGTACTCGCTTAGATATTTTTGCCATTGTTTAATCCTCCACCCCTTCAACATTAAGCCCCATACTTCTGGCGCTACCCGCAATCGTACGAACAGCCGCATTCAGATCTGCTGCCGTTAAATTTGGCATTTTCTGTTTAGCAACGGCTTCTAGTTGTGCACGAGTGACTTTACCCACTTTGTCTTTATTAGGCACAGCACTGCCTTTTGATATACCAGATGCTTTCTTTAACAAAAAAGAAGCAGGTGGCGTGTTAATGATAAAGGTAAAACTACGATCATTAAAAACGGTAATAACTACCGGTAAAGGTGTTCCTTTCTCGATATTTTCAAGGTTTTGCGTTTGTGCATTAAATGCTTTACAAAACTCCATGATATTAACACCGCGTTGCCCTAATGCGGGACCTATCGGTGGAGCAGGATTTGCTTCGCCGGCTTTTACCTGCAGCTTAATATATGCGTCAATTTTTCTTGCCATTTTTACACCTCACGTTGGGTACTAGCGCTTTTTTAAAAAGCTCCCCGTTAACATTTACCTAGGGCGGACACAGAGGTCCGCCCCTACTAGGGTCGACACTTTGGTCTCCCCTACGCTTTTTCTACCTGACTAAAATCTAAATCGACTGGGGTAGAACGTCCAAAGATAAGCACCGCAACCCGGAGACGATTTTTTTCATAATTCACTTCTTCAACAACACCATTGAAGTCCGCAAAGGGGCCTTCAGTAACCCTTATCACTTCACCCGGCTCAAATAATACCTTCGGTTTAGGCTTATCCACACCTTCTTGAATGCGCTGCAGAATATTGTCTGCTTCCTTATCTGTAATAGGCGCAGGCGTAACAGAAGTGCCACCAATAAAACCAAGCACTCTTGGAATATGACGGACCAAATGCCAAGTTTCATCATCCATTTCCATATGAACTAAGACATAACCCGGAAAAAATTTCCGCTCACTCTTTCGTTTTTGACCCGATCGGATCTCAACCACTTCTTCCGTTGGTACTAAAATTTCCCCAAATTTATGCTCCAAGCCCATCAGCTTAACGCGATCTTCTAAAGAACGCTTAACCTGAAGCTCGAAACCCGAATAAGCATGCACCACAAACCAACGTTTAGCCATAGACTTTTCCTTACTATGCGCCCCAATGGCCAGTCAACCATTTCACCAATCGCAACAACAAAAAGTCTGCAGTCCACAACAAGACACCCATCGCAACAACCATTGCAAGTACCGCAAAAGTTATTTGCATTGTTTCTTGACGTGTAGGCCAATAAACCTTACGTACTTCTTGAACCGCATCTAGCCATAAAAGCCAAACTTTTTGGCCCGCTAATGTTTTTAGCGCGATACCAACAGCAAGACCACCCAACAAAATAAATCCCACAACACGCAACAAAAGCGAGAGATGTGAAAAATAATAATTTCCAGCGACAAGGCCGACCAGAATGGTGAAAACCAAGCCCCATAACAATTTATCAACTAATTTGGGACTACCTGATACCACAACGCTCACCATCTACTTTTATCTCTCGTTTCTGTTTGGCAGGCCAGAAGGGAATCGAACCCATAACCTGCGGTTTTGGAGACCGCCGCTCTGCCAATTGAGCTACTGACCTAATCTATTACTCCAGTACCTTGGATACAACACCTGCACCCACGGTGCGACCGCCTTCACG
>DAORSV010000043.1:0-12826 GCA_035443705.1 Gammaproteobacteria bacterium | reverse complement strand
GACACGAGGATTTTCAGTCCTCTGCTCTACCAACTGAGCTATCTGGCCTAAGAGAATAAAGAACCTATTAGACCGTATCTTGGCACAGTACGTCAAGACTAATCTTATTTTGGTGTGTTTGATAAATTATTTTTGTGCAACAAAGCCTGTCGGTGTGGCACTTCCCTTACCAAAAAAGTATTTTTCCATCTCAGTAGCTAAGAATTGTCGGTTTTTAATATCGGTCATATTCAGGCGGTTCTCGTTAATCAGAAGTGTTTGATGCTTTAGCCAAGCCTGCCAAGCTTCTTTAGAGACTTCTTTATAAATGCGTTCACCGAGTTTGCCAGGGTAGGGGGGGCGATCTAGCCCTTCAGCTTCTTTTTGAAGTTTTACGCAAAATACAATGTGACTCATGATACTTCCTCGATGATGTTAATAGTATTGCTGAGCATGGATGTTGGCTGATTTAAGCTTTTCAATTTGTCAATTAAACGCCGGATAGGCGCTGGTAAGCCCAGGGTATCTGTTTTTTCAAAAGAATACCATTGGTAATTTAAGCCGATGGATTTTGGTTTACGTTGATCTCGTACCTCGCAAAAAATGGGGTGAATGTTTAAATGAAAATGTGTAAAAGTGTGGCGGAAAGGCTCCCATTCGTGCGTTGTACGTAGAGTTAGTTTAAATGTTTTTGTGCACCAATCTTTTGTATCGGTTTGCAGGGGGCATTCCGGGAGACTCCATAATCCACCCCAAATGCCTTTAATTGGTCGTTTTTCCAGCAATATACATTTATGTTTATGGGAAACCAGCATTAACACACCCGTCGCTTTGGTTGGAATTTTTGCTCTAGGTTTAGGCATGGGATAAAATTTGACGCGATCCAATTTTTTTGCCGCACAACTACGAGCAATAGGGCAAGCTGTACATTTGGGTCGACTTCTTGTGCAAACCGTTGCACCCAAATCCATAATGGCTTGCGTGTAATCTTTCACGCGGTTTTTAGGCGTTATTTTTTCGCTGTGTTGCCAAAGTTTTTCTAAGGTTATAGGATTGCCGTTCCAACCGTCTACTGCAAAATGGCGTGCTAATACTCTTTTTACATTACCGTCCAAGATAGGATAGCACTGTTGAGTGCTAATGGATAAGATCGCGCCAGCGGTCGATCTGCCAATACCGGGCAATGCCAAAACGGCATCATAGTCGGTGGGAAATTTTCCTTTGTGTGTGGTATTAATTATTTGAGCAGTTTTATGCAGGTTTTTGGCTCTGGCATAATACCCTAGACCAGACCACAATTCAAAAACATCATCTAAAGGGGCGTGTGCGAGCTTGGACAGGGTTGGAAAACGCTTCATAAACCGTTCAAAATAATCGATAACGGTCGTTACTTGTGTTTGCTGTAACATTATCTCGGAGATCCAAACACGATAGGGCGTCGGGTTTTTTTGCCAAGGCAAATCGTGACGACCGTGTTTGTCAAACCACGTTAATATTTTTTGACTAAGAATCATTAAGGAAAACCAAACAATTTTTCCAAACTATTATCAGCGGCTTTTTCTGTAGCGCCTTTATGAACCAAGCTGATGGCACCATCTGCATAGTGCGACAAATTGGGTTGTACAACGAGATTATCAAAAGACCCTTTAATGTGTATTTTCAAGGGGGTTTCTTTTAAAAAAAGAGAAAAAGATTCTGAAGGATGTTGTTTGGGATGGGTTAATAAAGCTAAAGCCTGATATTCTACATTTTTTTGTGTGAGATCAACCATACCATGGCCATTCACCGTGTATTCAGGGTGTGTTAATTTAAAATCAGTGGTGTAAGCTCTGCCATTATCAAAAGTAATATTGGTTTTCAAGTGTTTAAAGGGTGTGACCAAGAGATCGACATTCATTGCTTGCAATCGCCATTCGCCTAATTCAGCGGTGAGAATTGCACTGATATTTGTGGAATTTCTTTTTGAAAGCGTATCTTTCAGCATCACAAGCGTGGATTGTGCATGTCGTAGCAAGGGAGAGAGATCGATACCTCGTACTCTGCCGTCAGTTAAGTGCAC
Organism: Gammaproteobacteria bacterium; assembly: GCA_035443705.1. GTDB lineage: Bacteria > Pseudomonadota > Gammaproteobacteria > UBA6186 > Azoamicaceae > CADEGZ01. The sequence continues at coordinate 10,788 of DAORSV010000043.1, read as the reverse complement.
ATAAGCGTTACCCGATAAATGTTGTAACCATGCGTCTGGTGAATTTCCCTGGGTTGTTAAATTTACCGTTGCTTTTATATTGCCATACAGTTTATCTTTTAAGTCGAGACGTGCTAACAATTCGTTGATCTCGAAGCTATCCATTTGGCCAGAAATCTTAAACTCTGGAACGTCACCTCGAATATCAATTTGCATTTTTGCTTGGTGGTGGCTGCTGGCCAGTTGTGCTTTGATGTTATCAAAAATAAAAATGCCATTATTTGCTTGCAACGTTGTTTTAATTTCAGGAATAGGGAGTGTGCCTATTCGTAGATTTTTACCGACAAAAGATCCGGTTAGATTAAGCGTTTTTAATGTTTTCGCGTGTAGATCTGTTTTAAAAGACCCTGAGACATTTTCTGCATTTTCGAATGCCAAGTTGAATGATGTGACGGCTAGCATTGGCATTTGATAAGTAAACGAGCCTTTTAAATCAGCCGTCTTAGCAGATATGGGGTATAAAGGTGTATTAAAGTTTGATAATCCGTGCACGCTCAGGCTGGGAATGTGGAAGCTACCGGCAATAATGGGGACATTTTGTAGCCTGTGGATTTGAAACTTCCCCAGCAATGAGTTGAAAGGGAGTGTTGGAAAGTTGGTATTGCATTCGAGATCTTGAATATCCAATTGTTGTGCTTTAGCATTGAATGCCCATGTTGCTTTAAAAGAAAAACTTCCGGTGTGTTCAGAAGTTGCATCTTGCAGTTCAAAATGTATATTCAGCGGCGCATGAATGCCTACAATACCTAAAGGTATTTTTTGAGCGGATAATGTGACATTTTTAAATCGTACATCTTGGTTAGTTATCGCATCTTTCCAATGTAGCGTGGCATTTTCTACTGTAATATCGTAAGGCACAACCCGAAAAGGTAAAGACTGTTCGGTTGAGTGGAAGAGAGGCATTTTTTGAATATTATCTAAAAGCGAATGCCCAGCAATTGATCCCGTCACAGTGGCATTTAGGCCTTCCAGCTGAATATTGACTAACAGCTTTCCAGAGAGGAGAGACCAGAGCTTAGGTACGAAACGTATTTTTTTTAAGGTTACCGTAGCGAGCTGGCTCTGTGCTGATCCTGAGTCAGTTGAGAGTGTTTCTAGAGAGATATCGTGCGCTTCCAGCGATAAGCTAGGTGTAATATGCCAAGACAAGGCGCCATTGATGGTTAACATTTGGCCTGTTGCTTCAGAAATTCGTTTTTGGGCAACAATTTTAAATTGATTCGGATCGACCAAGGTAATAATGGCAATGAGAGATAAGGTGCCTACCAAGCAGAAGAGAACCAAAAACTTAAAGAAATGTGTGATCAATTTGGACATAAGCTTAGCACCCTATTTAAATTTTTGAGCGGGTGATGGGAATCGAACCCACGCTACCAGCATGGGAAGCTGGAGTACTGCCATTGTACGACACCCGCAGCACTCTCCATTTTACCGTGCTTTCTAATGAAGCACAATCTTAAAGTTGGTTAGTTTACTGCTGTCGAGTATTCAGTATATTTCCCAAGGCCTTCTGTAGCGTATCCTGAACTGCGCTGTTTCCTTTTATTTTATCAAGTGTTTTTTCGACCGTTTTACCGATCACTTTTTCAACCAACTCTTTTTGTGCAAATTCCAAGGCGCTATTTGTGTATCTTGAGAGATCTGGTTTTATTTTGGGATCATCTAGCGTACCCTGGATCTGAATGTGCAAGGGGGTTTGAAATAAGAAAGTGCCCGCTTTATCATTTGCTGGGTAAGGATTATTTTTGAGTTGTAAAGTTGTTTGATATTGTATGTTGTTTGCTTGTGGGTTAATGGTCCCCGCCCCGTTGATGGCATAATCGGTCTGATTAATAGCAAGATCGGGATTTTGTATCACGCCATTGGTGATAGTTGCGGTTGCTTTGAGTGAATTAAAGGGCGTAAACGCACTCGAGTTAGACTCTGTTTTCCATTTTGCCAATTCGGATTTAATAACAGACAGCGAGTCGATGCTGAGTTTGTGCGTTAGTGCGTCGATCAAACTATGGATACTTGATTGGGTACTTTTTAAAAGATTCATTAAATCAATGCCATGAAATTTGCCACTGTTAATCTCAATGGCCGCTTTCCCGGAAAGACTATTTTGCAATGCTTGCAGATCTGTTCCTGTTGCCGATAAGTTCATTGTAATACGTGTTTTGCCCGACAGTTTGTCTTTTTTATTAAAGAGCGTGAGCAAGTCATTTATTTCGAAATCATGTGCTTCATGGGTGATATAAATTTTAGGCGTGTCTCCTCGCATATCCAATTTTAGCGTTGCGTTTTGTTGGCTTTTGGCAATATGAATATCGATAGGTGCAAAAGTAACGATGTTTTCTTGCGCTGTCATCATTGTTTTTATTTGTGCAATTTTTACTGTGCCAAATTGAAGCGCATTGCCGAGTAAATTCGCTTTGATAATCGGTTTTTGTGAGAATCCTTCTATTAAGGTATCTCCGGTAATCAGATTTGTAATGCCATCGGGTAGTTGAAATTTCAGTGTAATTTTTTGTAGGTTGAGCTGTTCTTTTTCTTTTTTTAATATCCACTCCGTGTTAAAAGAAATGTGAGCGAGTGTTTGATGATTGGAGATTAATTCGAAATTTAAAAAAAATGGGGTGAAATCATTGCTCAAACCTTTGAATAAATTATCTGCAGATAAATTGACATGGTGGAGAGCATATTCGCTGTTTTTTGAGCGATCAGTAAAAGCAATTGTCCCCTCTTGAATTTTTACGCTGTTTAAAGTGATGAACAGAGACGAGGTTGGGTTTGTATTTTTAGTCGCAGGATTGGATTCTATGGTTGTAGTTTTATTTGTTTCTTGTTCCTTTAAGTGTTGATTCAGGTTTTCCCAATTGGTTTGCCCTTTTGCATTTCGAGAAAGTGCGAGATCTAAACCTTTTACATTAATAGCGAGTGCAATTTTGCCTAAAAAAACGGGTAGGAGTTCACATTCAGCGTGAATAGCTTTTGCAGAAAGCAGTTGGCCAGAAAAGGGGGCAAGATTTTGGATGCTGATATCCTGAAACTCCAAAGACAACATGGGAAACCATCGCCATTGAATGGGCCCTTGAACGGCTAAAACAAATCCTGTTTTTGCAAGAACTTCTTTTTCGAGGATGTCTTTAAATTGATTGGGGTTAACGAAGTTGACGATCACAATAATAGCGATAACAAAGATAGTGATTAATGCTATCAGTATTTGAAAGATGCGTTTAAAGAGTTTCGTCATGGTTCTAGATCTCCCGTTATTTCTCTTGCCCATTATATAGGAATTGTAGTTTAGCGCAAAGGCCATGATTTCGGGCTACAGGGGAATTACATAGCGGATATGCTGAGCAATTAATTTGATTAGAATGAGCTTGCTGTAATAGGTTAGGCAACAAACGACTTTTTTTAATGCGGGATGTTTGTCAATGTTTAGACATTTTTGGTATTTCCTGGCACTATAAAAGAACTTAAATTATTGTGAGTGATGCCCTTTGAATACTATTCCTGCAACCATTGATCTCAACCCTTCGGGTGGAGATCCAGAGGCTTCTGTTATTTGGATGCATGGGCTGGGTGCCGATGGTAATGATTTTGTGCCCATTGTGGAGCGATTTAAATCATTGGAATCCAAAGTACGATTTGTATTTCCACATGCTCCGGTGCGATCTATAACGGTGAATGGCGGGATGCGGATGCGTGCTTGGTACGATATTGTTGGATTGAATATATCATACAAAGAAGATAGTGAAGGTATAAAAGATTCGGCGCGGTTAATTGAATTACTGATTAAGCGTGAGCAAGAATTGGGTATTGCGAGTAACCAGATTGTTTTAGCCGGCTTTTCGCAAGGGGGTGCGATGGCATTGCACGCAGGACTACGTTATCCAGAGCCGTTAGCAGGCATCATTGCATTATCCAGTTATTTAGCCTTGCCCGATACATTTGTAAAAGAGCGGGATCTTGCGAATCAAAATACGCCTATTTTTATGGCGCACGGTTTATTTGATACTGTAGTGCCTATCATGCTTGATCAAATGTCTAAAGAACAGTTAGAAGACTTGGGTTATCAGATCGATTGGTTTACCTACCCAATGGCACATACAGTGGTTCCAGAAGAAATCGATGATATCTATCATTTTTTAGAGCGGATAATAAAATAGGTAGGTAAATGAGGTGGTGTGCAGCATCGGGTGAGGGTTAAGACATCGGTTCAATCATATATTTTTTGCAAATTTTTAAAACCATAACGCCTACGCCAAAACACACCAATCCTAATATGACCAAAAGAATAGGCCAAGCGGCCGAATGCATAAAGTGTTTGCTGGTAAAATAGCCAATGTATCCTAATGCAGATAATGTACTCACAAAAAGCAGTGTTCTATTACGTATTAAAGTGCTGAGGTAAAGCATAAGCCCGCTGATCCCAAAGAAAATTACTTCAAAATACGTGCTGCGAAGCGTATCAAACAGACTATTTAAAAACAGAATGGAGCCTACAAAGTACCAAAAGCTGGCGACGGCTTTGTAAAAGGCTTTATCTAACATGTAAGCAATAAAGAGTACGGATAGCCCGACAACGATGCCGATCAGTTTGTCGCTTGCATGTACTAAATCTAATGTGGTTGCTAAAAATGCGCACCAGAAAAAAAGAGCAGTAAAAATTAAAGAAGCACGTTTAATTTTTTTAAAGGTAACAAGTTGTTGGATAAGCATAACGCCAAAAATGAGTACAGAAGAAATTTTAAAATCCAATCCATCTCTAAATTCATTAACGGCAACGAAAAGACCAATGGTCTGAAATAATGTGGCGGTTAGAAAAAGGGGCGTTAACATGGTTTCGTATTTTTTTTGATACACAGGTAAAATCAGCGCTAACAGATAGAGTACAATACCCGTGCCAAAGGTAAGGGTAATTTTCATCGCAACATTCATGGTCGACCAAAATGTGCCAATGTAAATACTTAAGCCAGAAAAAATAAAAATGCCGCCCAGATAAGCGAAAAGTTTCATTAACGTTTCTGTGCGAGCGCTTTGTATAGATTGTGTCTGTAAGACTTTTGTAATGTCTGCGATTGTCAAGTTGTGCTGGCGTGCAAGACGATTAATTTCTTTTAGGGCCTTATCTTTAGAGTGAGGCATAAAAATTCCTTATTGTGATTGTGTGCGTATCCATCCTAGAAATTTAATGTATTTATGGCTATTCTTGTTTTTTTCATCAGAAACATTAATAACATGACCATTTTTTGATATCAGTAGTGCTCTTTTTGTATTCAATAAAAAAAGATTAGCAACGCTGCCTGTATTGGGAGACGAGATTTCTGCTTTATAGCCATCGGAAGAAATTTCTTGGGTATCGAGCTTTAAATCTTTAATTGCAGGGATGCTGAGCATCTCTTGTTTATTCGCAATAATGATTCCGGGAGCAGTTGATAAGTGGATTGGAATTTCTGTCGAAGTGAGTGTTTTAGCGCTAAACCGGAATAATCGTGGCATAGGTAGACTGCCTTTTTGGACTTCTGGGGTTATCCAGATTTTTAAGGTTCCGTCTATAACTTCTGTGCTGATACCGTCGTGTGGGTAGGTGCTGGTGAGATATAAAAGATCGATTTTCGGAGATTTTACCAAAATTTTAGGTAAAACAGCCGCGAGATAGAAGACAATAACCAAAAGAATGGGCAGTGCGATACCGACGATTAATATAAGGTTTTCTTTTAAAACACGCTTCATTATTTTGCCAATTAGAAACTTAGTATTTAGAATTATTTTATAGTACAGTTTTGTTAGAAAGACAAAGTTAATTCGCATCCATTTGGAGGTTGAGCTTAGCCTGGGTCTGAGTGGCGAGTAAAAGTCCTTTTTTGTAATATTCCTCGGATTTTTCTCGGAGTTCGAGGTATTCCATTAAGAAACCAAGCGCTGCATAGGTCTCTGGCAGGGGCATCAAGTTTAAGCTTTTTTCGAGATAATCGCGTGCTTTTCCCCACAATTGGTTTGCCAAACAAAGCCGTCCTAAGGTTAACAGTAAGATTGGATTTGTAAAATGTTCTGGTAGCAAAGATTCTGCAAAAGCCAGTTGTTTTTTGGGCGATGTGCCGATGGTTAAACCGTATAAATGAACTAAAGATTGATGATACGTTTTTTTAAGCGTTGTTCTCAGCAAGGCTTCGGCTTCGTTATTGGCAGATTGTTGTGTCAATAATTTGACATAATCACACACCATCGTGGGATCAGATTGAATGTAACCTGGAGATTGTTGCCAAAATGCCATGAGTGCTTTTAGTCCCCTATCCGCATAAGTCGGTAAAAGAGCGGGATAGATCTTTTTTTCTAGCCTTATTAACGCTTCTTTTGACAATGCTTGTGTTTTGCGACATTCGGGCAATAAGCTATACAATGCGGGCCAATCCAGCATGGCTTCGTATAGCGTGCACAATAATCTTAAGACTTTGGGATGCTTAGGAGCATTGATATGTAAACGTTGTAAATTACGGACACTTTCTTCTAGCTCGCCATGTTTAAATTGTAATTGTGCTTGTGTTAAACGAATAGCCATATCAGAACCCGCGCCAACATCCAGTGCGAGTTGTAAATAATGGTCGCGGCGTTCGGGTGAGTTGCCTTCTTCTGCAGCTTTCGCTGCGGAAAGGTAGTTAATGAGCGGTGTCTCGCTATGTGAAGCGCTTTGTATTAAATATTGCTCTGCATTTTTCCAACGTCCCTCCGCTAATGCCAAAAATCCTTTATAAGTTTGCAGTCTTGCAGTATTTTCTCGATGTTTTTTCCACCACAGTTTGATTTTGTCAGATCCGGAAAAAAGTGTTTTGATAAACCAGATGGTGAATAATGCCATTGTGATTATCAAAATAATCAAAAAAGCCGATAACCATAGGGGCATTTCGACTGTCCAATGTCCATACGAAAAGAGGGCATAACCCGGGTCTTGGCTAATGATAACCCCAAGCCCTGCTGCCAGTGTCAGTACAATAATAAACGACCATAGTCGCATAACTTTAATTACCTATTATTTAACGTATTAAAAAATTCCACGGCTGTTATGAGTGGCAATGTGGGACGTAATTGAATTGCCAAAAGTTCAGTGATTGTGTTTTGCATTTTTTGTACGACCGGATCTGTCTCATCATAATATCGCGATAACCACTGTTGGGTATCTTTTAAGGCTTTTTGAAAAATTTTATCTTCAGTGGTGAGTATAGCTAAACGTATTTGTTCTAATAGCGATCGCAAGTTTTCTTGAATTAAGTTTTTTTGTGTTTCGGACAGTAAGGGTTCTATACGTTGTGTAGAATGTCGAATCTTTATAAAGTCTTTAATGCTTTCTAAACTCTCAAAAAAACCTTGTTTCAAAATGCTGAGGCGAGAGGTGTTTTCTTGTTTTTCTTGCGGTTGCGGTTGTGCTGTTGCTTCTGTTTGCTGAGCGTTGGCTGTCAGGGTTTGAGAGGAGATTGAAGCAGTTTGATCGATGATGTCGCTGACCTTTAGCCATAAATCTTCTACATTAAGCGTCGAGGCTTGTTGTAGTGTAAGGATATCTTTTTCAATGGCCTCTGATAGGGGAGATAAGTGCAGATCATTTAGGGTTTGAATTTTTGTTTGTGCTAAGGTGAGTAGCTCAATAGCGGCTTTAAGATCGCGGGTTGTTTGCAGGCGCGCGCTTGCTAAACGGATTAAATATTCTAATTCTGCTGTTTTAAATGTGGGGTTTTGTGCTTGGGTTAGAATGGCTTCTTCTGAGGTTTTGAGCTTTGTCAGCTCATCTCTAAGGCTCGCTAAGCTTAGATTCATCTTGTTTTCTAAAGCTGCGAGGCTTGCGTGAGTGCTGCTAGAAAGAGTTTGGTATCTTTCAAATTGGAATGCACTTAATATCCCGACACTGATTGCAATGATTAAACTGAATATAGCCGTTTTCACACGCAGGTATCCTTAAACGTTTTTAATACATTAATAATAGACGCATCGTCGGCGCTCGTCGCTGTTATGGGGTTTTTAAAATTTAGTTCTTTAGCTAATTTTTGCATTCGCGCTCCCACAACAACCAGGGGGATTTCTGTTAATCCATTCATTGCATTTCCCAAGAGTTGTACAAGATTACAAAGCGAATCCGCGCTTGTGGCGATGATGACATGAATGGGAGTATGGCGCCAATGCTTAATCTTTTCAACTATCGGGATATCAAGCGTTGGCAAACAACGTTGATAGACTTCTATTATTTGCACCAAAGCGCCGCGTGATCTTAAGGTTTCGCTTAATAACTCACGTCCGCCGTTGCCTCGAAAGATCGATATTTTTTTTCCGTGGATTTGGGTGCTTTGAAATGTGGGCATGGCAACTAAAGATTCGGATTCGTAAGGGGGCGCAGGTGGAAAAAGGACATCATGAATGCCTAAATTCTGTAGTGCATGTGCTGTGCCAGATCCTATGGCGACCCAAAGCATTTTTGGTAGTGTAGACCAACGCGATTGAATGGCAGGTAGTCCAAATTGCACTGCAGATTGGCTCACAAAGATTGCAATATCTTGTGTATCTAAGGTATCAATGGCAGCTTGTAACGTGGCTTGATGAGGGGTTTTTTTAATCTCAATAACGGGGAAAAGTTCTGCGATGTCGCCCATAGCGTTTATTTTTTCAGATAATCCGGCGGCCAGGTTTGCCGGGCGTGTAACTAAGATGCGCATGTGGTTGCCGCAGTAATAATATCCTGGGCGCCTTGCTCTAACAATTGTTCTGCAACTTGTTTGCCGACGATTAACATGGCTTCTGGATTTCCGATAGCCTGTGCTTTTAAGATTGTTCGACTATCGGGTGTTGCAACCATGCCTTCTAATTTTAACAGTCCTTCATCGTTAATAATAGCGAGTCCTGCGATAGGTGATTGGCAGTTACCGCCCAGCAATGCATTCATATGGCGTTCTGCTAATACACATTGAGCAGTTGGTGTGTGATGTAAGGGCATTATTAAATGTTGGATCTTTTTATCACTGATGCGGCATTCTATACCTAATGCACCTTGTCCTACAGCGGGCAGCATCTTTATTGTTGGATCTGTTGTCGAAAAAGATTGGGTAATTCGGTGTGCAAGTCCGAGCCTTTTAAGACCGGCGGTTGCTAAAATAATCGCATCGTATTCGTTGTTGTCCAGTTTTTGAATACGTGTATCAATGTTGCCACGCAGCATTTTAATCGTTAAATCGTGTCGCAATGCAACGAGCTGGGTTTGTCGCCTTAAACTCGAAGTGCCAATCGTTGCTTGTGGTGGTAGTGCTTCAAGGGTTGGATATTGTAAAGAAATAAAAGCATCGCTGGGATCTTCTCTTTCTAGAATAGCCGTTAGCATTAAACCATCCGGTAATGCAGCAGGCATATCTTTAATCGAATGTACGGCGATATCTGCGGTACGGTTTAATAAGTGTTCTTCAAGCGCTTTTACAAACAAGCCTTTACCCCCCATTTTGGTTAAGGGGATATCTAAAATTTGATCTCCTTCTGTTGTAATGCCAATCAGCGTGATTTCGAGGTTGGGATAGAGTGTTTGTAGTTTATCTTTCACAAAATTGGCTTGCCATAATGCTAAAGCACTTTTTCGGGTAACGATCCTTAAGGTTTGTTGCATGGGGTCTATTAAACGTTATTTTTTATGGGTTGTCAAAAATAATGGTAGTTAAAAATAAGGGCTGTCAAAAAATAATTTTCCTTTTTTTCGCGAGCTTGAACTCGCTGAGCTCAGACAAACCTCGCTCAAAAAGAAACATTATTTTTTTGACAGCCGTCCGAGGTTCCCAAAGGCTTATCTAAAAGGGTTGGCCAAATTGCTTCCCAGCCTTGATGATGTGTTGCATCTTTAATAGTGGTTTGTGATGTGCATGGGCTTCCGAGTTTTCGCAATCGGGCAACGAACTCTTCAGCAATAAAAGGTGGTACAGTTTTGTCTTTTTCGCCCGAAAAATGTTGTTGAGGGAGATGAATGAGTTTTTGTATGACAGTGCGGGTGTTGGGATCTAAAGAACTCGTTAAGGGCGACGTTTGATGATATTGACTTAAAGCAGTGGGATTTAAATCACCTGCAACGGTTCTTAATGAGGCAATATCATTCCTACGCGCAGCAATCAGTATTGCAATGGCCCCGCCGCCAGAAAAGCCAACGAGGTGAATTTGCCTGGCTTTTGCTGATTTTTTTAAGTTTTCTACGGCTTCGTTCATGGATTGGATAACGGTTTCGGAAAAACGTTGATCAGACCAGACAAGCGGATTGCAGGCGGAATCTAGGGAGTGAGGTGTGTATTGGCAGGGCCTTGCGAGATAAGCCACATTGGCGCTGTTATCTAATACCGCGAGTTTGAGTGCGAGTGGATTTTTGGGCGTTGGGTTGTTGGACAATTTTGATCGCGTAATCCATGTTCGACCATCACCTTCTATGTAGATCGTGAGTGTTTGATTAATTGTGTGATTGGTGTTTGAGGTTGAGGGAGATGTTGAAAATTTCTGAAAAGTGGTCAGCATGAAGGGATTGGTTTTAATGAGCTGTTTTTGAAAATGATTGAGTTGAGCGATATCGTAAGCTGTTTGATTAACTTTGTTTGATGATAATTGATTTTGTGATGCACAGCCGGAGAGTATGCAAAAGAATAAGCAGATAACAATTAAATTGCACAGATTGCGTGGGCGATTTTGGCGCATCTTTCATTCCTCATATAAGCTGAAGTAGCAGGATACAGATTTAAACAAAAAGCTGCACAGTGT
>DAORSV010000042.1:0-13309 GCA_035443705.1 Gammaproteobacteria bacterium | reverse complement strand
GAATGGGCGTGGGATGACTTCTACATTAAAGCCAACGCTAACCATTGGATGCCAAACGAAGTTAATATGTCTACCGATATTGCATTGTGGAAAAGCTCCAATGGATTAACAGCAGACGAAAGAGAAATCATCGAACGTAATTTAGGGTTTTTTGCAACTGCCGATTCTTTAGTTGCCAATAATTTAGTTCTGGCTGTTTATCGTCACATTACCAACCCCGAATGTCGTCAATATCTGTTGCGTCAGGCCTTTGAAGAAGCCGTACACACACATTCGTATCAACACATTATCCAAAGCCTTGGCATGGACGAAGCTAAAGTTTTTAATATGTATCGTGAGATCCCTGCCGTTGCGAAAAAAGCACAATGGGCACTTCGTTTTACAGAAAGTCTATCCGATCCGACTTTTACGACGGGCACCCCAGAAAACGATAGGCGTTTATTACGTGATCTCTGCGCTTTTTATGTGGTTTTTGAAGGCATCTTTTTTTACGTTGGCTTTACGCAGATTCTTTCTATGGGTCGCCGCCAAAAAATGATAGGCACTTCAGAACAATTTCAGTATATTCTGCGTGATGAATCCATGCATTTAAATTTTGGTATCAATGTCATTAATCAGATTAAAATTGAAAACCCCCATCTTTGGACACCCGATTTTCAAGCAGAAATTATCGATATGATAAAAGAAGGTGTTGAACTCGAATATCAATATGCGGTAGACACAATGCCACGCGGCATTTTAGGGCTCAATGCGGCTATGTTTAAAGATTATTTACAGTTTATTGCAAATCGTAGACTGATGCAACTCGGTTTAACAGAGCAGTATTCAGGCGCAACCAATCCATTCCCTTGGATGAGTGAAATGATGGATTTAAAAAAGGAAAAAAACTTTTTTGAAACACGTGTTACGGAATACCAAACCGGTGGAACATTAAACTGGGAAGAATAAACTCTTCATGATCAATAAAGCATACTATCAGTCGCCAAAAACTGGGGGTGGCTTAAAACCCAACTTATGGGATATTATTGCATTTATTATTATCCTGGGAGTTTTAGGAGCCTTAGCTTACGCTGCCAATCAAATGCAGCTTCCCTATAATGTCGGAGAGATTGAAATTTCACTTTCTCCCACTAAACTCCCAGAATATGCCGTCAATACTGTGCTGCGCATGTTTATTGCGCTCTTTTTTTCGCTGTTATTTACTTTTATTGTTGCGCCTTTAGCAGCAAAAAATAAGCAAGCCGAAAAATTACTACTTCCTCTTCTTGATATTTTACAATCTGTGCCAATCTTGGGAATGCTTTCTATTACAATTGTTTTGTTCATCCAATTATTTCCAAATAGTTATTTGGGACCAGAGTGTGCTGCCATATTTGCTATTTTCACTTCTCAGGTCTGGAATATGACTTTAAGTTTTTATCAATCGCTCCGTACCGTTCCCAAAGAATATATCGAAACGGCTAATATGTTTCATCTTTCTCCTTGGCAACGATTTTGGAAAATAGAAGTTCCGTACGCTATTCCAGGCTTATTATGGAATACCATGGTGTCGATATCAGCAGGCTGGTTTTTTGTGGTTGCTTCTGAAGCTATTTCTGTTTCCAATCAAAATATTATGCTACCTGGCATTGGATCTTACATTAACATCGCTATTACACATGCAAATCTACCCGCCATTTTTTATGCCATTCTAGCCATGTTCATTGTGATTCTCATTTACGATCAACTTTTATTTAGACCCTTACTCAGCTGGGCAGCTCGTTTCGAAGCCAAAGATATTGATGATACGGAAGTGAATCGTGCCTGGTTTTATGAACTTTTGATTAAAACACGCTTGCTCAAAATTATTACTAACTTTGCTGATTTTATAATAGATTTTTTCTTGAATTCACGATATTGTCGGCTACCAAAGAAAGAGTTCATTGCAATAAGTCCTTTGACCTCTCGCCTTGCCGTACTCTGTTGGAATACAATCTTAGTCGTTGGCACTCTTTGTTCCATTCTATATTTATGGCGCTTTATAGCAGGTATTATCACACTTTCAGAAATTCAACACGTGTTTTATTTGGGGGCTATTACAGCGCTAAAAGTGACTGTTCTTATTATATTGGCTTCTATTATCTGGGTACCCATCGGGGTTTGGATTGGGCTGCACCCGAATGCACGCCAAATTATTCAACCTATTACCCAATTTATGGCTGCATTTCCAGTTAACCTTATTTATCCTTTAGCCGTCACCGGAATCCTGTATTTTCATTTAAATATCGAAATTTGGTCTACACCGCTAATGATCCTCGGAACCCAATGGTATATTTTATTTAATGTTATTGCTGGCGCCAGCACTATTCCTAAAGATCTACAGTATGTCACCCAAAATTTTAAGGTTAAACACTGGTTATGGTGGAAAAGACTCGCTCTGCCTTCGATTTTTCCCTACTATGTAACAGGCGCTATGACAGCTGCAGGCGGATGTTGGAATGCCAGTATCGTTGCAGATGTTTTACAATGGGGCAATCATAAACTGATCGCAACGGGTCTAGGAAGCTATATTTCACAATACACAACCATTGGAGATTTTCCCAGAATTGCTTTAGGTATTGGTGTTATGTGTTTTTATGTTTTAGTGATCAATCGTCTTATATGGCGAAAACTCTATAATTTTGCGGCATCTCGGTTTGTGTTGGAGTAACTATGTCAAATGAATTGCTGCGTTTAGACCAAATACAAAAGTCATTCAAAACCGCCGAAGGACAAGATTTATTGGTATTAAAAAACATTAATTTTTGTTTGGCAGAAAATGAAATTGTCGCATTACTCGGAAAATCAGGTTCCGGAAAATCGACATTACTGCGTATTATTGCAGGCCTTATCAAACCCACCTCGGGTAACGCACAATATCAAGGACGCCCTATCACACATCCAGTTCAAGGCATTTCCATGGTTTTTCAAAATTTTGCGTTACTCCCCTGGTTAACGGTTCTTGAAAACGTAGAACTCGGCTTAGAGGCGATCGGAATGCCACAAAAAGAAAGAAGACAAAAAGCTTTGGCCGCTATTGATACTATCGGATTAGACGGCTTCGAATCTGCCTACCCGAAAGAATTATCGGGAGGTATGCGGCAACGCGTTGGGTTTGCACGTGCCCTGGTTGTTGAACCCGAATTACTTCTTATGGATGAACCCTTCTCTGCCCTTGATATTTTAACGGCAGAAAATCTGCGTAACGATTTATTAGATCTCTGGACAGACAAAAGAGCACAAACTAAAAGCATATTATTTGTAACGCATGATATTGAAGAGGCAATTATCATGGCCAATCGCATTTTGCTATTCTCGACTGATCCAGGCGGTATTCAAGCAGAAGTACCCGTTAACCTCCCCTTCCCCCGAGAAACACAAACTCCGGAATTTCGACAACTCTTAGATCAAATTTATACTTTAATGACTATTAGCGAACGTGAAAAACTGTCTAAAGCCAAAGCTCGACCAAAATCAGCATTTAAACATCCTGAATATGCATATCGTTTGCCGGATGTGAGTGTTTCCGAACTCATCGGTTTATTGGAAACCATGGAAGAACATGAAAATGAAGGAATGGTTGATCTTCCTCAACTGGGTGAAGAACTGCATTTAGATGTAAACGATCTCTTTCCACTCACCAATGTGCTAGACATGCTATGTTTTGCGAAAATTTCTGAAGGCAACATTCATATTTTAGAAGCGGGCAAACAGTTTGCTGCTGCAGATATTTTACAGCGTAAACACTTGTTTGCCAAACATCTGTTACAATATATTCCACTTGCACATCATATTCGTGAAGTACTCGATGCCAGATCAAATCATCGTGTCACCAAGAATGTCTTTCTCGAAGAGCTCGAGGACTTTTTAAGTGAAGAAGAATCCGAGCGCTTACTACGTATTATCATTGACTGGGGCCGCTATGCCGAAATTTTTGCCTATGATTATGACGCCGGCGTATTAAGCCTCGAAAATCCGATTTAAAAAACCTTTTCACCAGATCATTCTGTGATTGAGAAAGATTGACCTTGCCCAATACTGTACATATAATCTGTATGCAACCCAGATTTGCCCCCTTGGTTTATGGTAAAATTTGGCATGCGTTTTATCATCTTAATTTTGTTTGTTTGCTTTCCAGTGATCTGCTGGTCTTCAAGCGATAAAATATCCGTTGAAATAACGGGTTTACCCAAAGAAGAACAAGAAATTGTGCTTTCTAATTTAAGCATTAAAAAAAGCGAAAAAGATAAAAATCTGACAGACGATCACATTTTAAGTCTCTATGAAATCAGCACAGAGGAAATATCCACCACCTTACAATCAATCGGGTATTACCATGCCAAGATTAGAGCTGATATTCTTTCTAACGAAGGCAAAAATACCTACCTAGTAACTTATCAAGTCAACTTGGGAGACCCTATTATCATTACAACCCTCAGTCTTAAAATCACCGGAGATGGAAAAGATCAATCTGCATTAGAATCAATGATTAAAAATCCAGTTCTCAAAAAAAATAAAATCTTAAAACACGATAAATACGAAGCCTTCAAACAAAACTTATTGGGAACCACCTTAGGATTAGGCTATCTAGACGCACATTTTACAACAAACAAAGTTTTAGTAAATACAGCGAGCAATCAAGCAGAGATTATTTTGATGCTCGAGACCGGAAAACGATATGCCTTTGGAAGTATTCATTTTATTTCTTCTCCCTACCCAACTGAATATTTAAAGCAGTACATCCCATTCTCTTCTGGGGTACCTTATACAACAGATAGGCTATTAGCTCTACAAAAAAATCTGCTGGATACAGATTTATTTGCAAAAGTTAAACTCAATCCCAATTTAAACAAAACACAAGATTATAGAGTGCCTGTTAATATTACCCTTAGTCCAAAACCAAGCAATAAATACACAACAAGCCTTGGTTTTGGTACAGATTCGGGACCACGCGGAATGGTCGGATGGGAACGACAACGTAAATCGCACCCTGGGCATCGTATTAACCTCAATTTTTGGGGTTCCAAAAGACTCAACCAAGCAAATGCCCAATATACTATTTTGGGTAAAAACCCTGCTATCGATCGGATTGTCTTTGGTACGAAAATTACCGAAGAAAAACCCGTTGATAAAAAATATAGCTTACAAAATGCATCTGGCATAACCCATATTCAAAAAAAAGGTCAATTTGAACAAATTTTAGGTTTACATTATTTATCGGTTGTCTTTAGAAAACTGCCAACCGATCCGAAAAATCATGCCCATTTTTTACTCCCCAACATCGGTTATACCTGGAACACCCTCAAAAAAGAAAGCCTTTTACAACGTGGTATACACGTTTCTGCTAACGTACAGGGAGGACTTAAATCAGCATTATCGACAACGAACATGGTTCAAGGCGTTGTCCGACTTAAAGGAATAATACCAATCACAAACATGTCCAGAATCATATT
The DNA here is from genome assembly GCA_035443705.1 of Gammaproteobacteria bacterium. Taxonomy (GTDB): domain Bacteria; phylum Pseudomonadota; class Gammaproteobacteria; order UBA6186; family Azoamicaceae; genus CADEGZ01. The sequence continues at coordinate 7,838 of DAORSV010000042.1, read as the reverse complement.
AAGAGGAGACTTAGGGAGTATAGCAACACATCAATTCGACAAAATTCCTTGGAATTTGCGTTTTTTTACAGGTGGTGATCGCACGATAAGGGGATTTGGATATAATTCAATTGGCCCACAAGAAAAAGATCTGAATGGTGACCTCATTGTTGTGGGCGGCAGACATCTGATCGTGGGAAGTACTGAATTTGAAAGAAGAATTTATAAAAACATTGGTGCAGCTATTTTTGTTGATACCGGTAATGCGATGAACAAATGGGGAGCAAGACTGAAAACAAGTGCCGGATTTGGTGTGCGTTATGAAACACCTCTTGGACCCCTTCGGTTAGATATAGCAAGACCGATGATGCGAGGAAAACAAAAACCGCGACTTCATCTCACTTTTGGCATGAATTTATAATGGTTATTCTATGTTTTGGAAATTAATCGGGCGCAATTTATTTTATCCTCTGACCCTTTTTTTGGTCATAAGCCTTTGGATTTTTTCCACAGAATCGGGTTGTAAAACCAGTTTTTTTATCATAAAAAATGTTATCCCTGGCGACTTACAAATAGAGAATATTAAGGGTAAATGGACAGATAGACTGATTCTTCAAAATATTGCCTACCAAAATGGGATACTTCAACTTTCTACAAAAGAAGTTATTTTTGAAACCAACATGATGTCTCTGTTCAGTTCTATCATTGACGTGCCATTTTTAAAATTAGAAGATGCATCCTTTATTTGGAAGGAAAACTCAACTTCTCCTCTTTTTATAGAAAATGGTATAGGTCAATTTCAAATGACATTTAATCGCCAAAATCTTTCCATTGATATTCAAAATCTAACTGGGTCTTGGTTTGATATGCCACTGCAAGCACACGCCAAAATAAACACCATAGACAAACACTTTCAAATCCCAACGGGCACAGTGGTTTTAGGCGAAAACAAAATAAGCATCAATCAATCCGCTCAGATTAAAAATCAATTTGAATGGATTGTAAATTTAAATAATGCCAAAAAAGTTAAGGCTAATTTCAATGGCTACCTTGTGCCTGAACAAGCACAAAATTATTGGTCAGGACAACTCAATAAAGCAGACTTTAATTCTGAAATAACAGGAGCTTGGTTTTTAAAAACGCCTAGCATCATCCAACTTTCTTCTACCCATATTACCGTAAAAGACATTACACTACAAAACAACGCCCAACGCTTACAAATCAAAGGAGATTTTTATTATGGTAAACAAGGCTTAAATTCAAACCTCCATTTAGCTGCTTTCTTTGTGCCAAAACAAGCACTAACGATTAAAGATCTAAATCTCAATATTTCAGGAAAAATCGGAAATCCCTTGCTAATAAAAGGTTTTGCTTATTCTGGAGCAGGCAAATTTCAAGTGGATGGCACCCTGCGATTCAATACTGAAAAAAGACTTTCACTGAATCTCAGCGGAAAAAATCTACAAATTTATAATACCCAGAATATGCAAATAATAGGATCACCGACATTAACCTTAAGTCTTAATAATAATACGCTGTTTGTTGATGGCACTCTCTTAATCCATAAAGCTTACCTTGCGATGCAAGATCAAAAAAATGTTACCTTGCTTTCTAAAGATATTGTTCTTACAAATTCCTCAGAACCTGCGACCAGGACGAATGGCTTTAGAATTATCCCCAATCTTTATGTGGTGATTGAAAATAATTTACATTTTGATGGGTACGGTATCATTGGAACAGTGGGTGGAAAACTGACTATTAACGAGCGGCCTGATGGTCTCCTAACAGGTAATGGAAAACTGACCATTAAAGAAGGTAAATATCGTTTACAAGGAGCAACGCGATACATTCACCGTGGTCATTTATTGTTTCCGCCAGGCACGTTGCTCAAAGATCCGCTCTTAGATATCTTGATATCTCAAAATCGCGTACAACAAGGCAATATTACCAATAGTAATATTGGGCTCTATGTACAGGGTACTTTGTTACATCCCATTTACCACCCCTATTCTAGCGATAATAATTTAAAAGGTGCCGATATTTTATCGCGTTTGGGTTTTGGACAAAGCGAAGTCTCTGGTGATGAAAATCAACGACAACTTTTCGCTCAAACGGCTTTTTTATTTTCAGGTACAGCAAATCCCTTTGTTGATTTTCTCCAAAAAAACTTAAAACTAGAAGAATTTAATTTAGAATCAAAACCAACCAATAAAACATTTTACACTCAAGGCGGTGCTGATACCGTTCTTGTGGTTGGAAAATCTCTTTCTCAAAAATTGTATTTACAATATTTACAAAGTATTATAGAACCCATCGCGACAATTCGTTTAAAATACTTTTTAAGCCGATTTTTTACTGCCAGCGCTGAAACAGGAACAGAAGGCATAGGCGGCGATCTGACCTTCTCAATGGAGAAAAACTAAGTGAAAAACAGCACTCAACCAATCGAACACACGCCCATGATGCAACAATATTTGCGTATAAAAGCAGAACATCGCGATCATCTGTTATTTTATAGAATGGGCGATTTTTACGAACTATTTTTTGAAGATGCAAAACGCGCATCAGAACTTTTAAATATCACACTGACAGCGCGTGGACAAAACCAAGGGAATCCAATCCCCATGGCAGGAGTGCCCTATCATGCTGCCGAAAACTATCTCGCAAAATTAGTGCGTCTTGGTGAAACAATTGCTATCTGCGAACAAATAGGCGATCCCAGTACCAGCAAAGGCCCTGTAGAACGACGTGTGGTTCGTATTTTAACACCGGGCACTCTAACAGATGAAGCGCTCTTAAACGAAAGTGAAGACAATTATATTATGGCGCTGCATGTTAACGCTGAAAAAACAAATCCAAATGTGCTCTATGGCTTTGCTTATTTAGACTTGGCAAGTGGTCGTTTTTATATCTCAGAAACTGCAACAGAATCCAATTTATTACAAGAACTAGAACGCATTAAGCCCTCAGAAATTTTAATTTCAGAGGTGCTCCCTGCCCATCTTATTTTTCCAAAAACCAGTCGTCTACAACATCGATTGCAAACCGAATTCGAGTTCAATACAGCAACTCAAATACTCAGCAGCCATTTTACAACGGAAGACTATAATATATTAAAAAACAAAGGACTCTCTGTTGGATTAAGTGCAGCGGGCGCAGTATTACACTATGTAAAAGACACACAACGCGCAAACTTACCGCATATTCACAGTATTATTGTAGAATCAACGAAAGATATATTGGGGATAGATTCTAATACCCGTCGAAATTTAGAGTTAACACGTAATCTAAAAGGCGAACGTGACAATACGGTATTATCTGTCATCAATTCTACACAAACCCCTATGGGAAGCCGATTATTGGCTCGATGGCTTCATATGCCTATATTATCTCGATTGATTTTGAATGCTCGCTTAGATGCGGTTAGTGCACTCTTTAAAAATCAAGATTACCTCACCTTACAAGAAACTCTTAAAACCATGGGGGATATGGAACGTATTTTGTCGCGCATTGCTTTACTTTCTGCAAGACCACAGGATCTACTGCGTCTCAAAAACGCCTTAAAAAAATTACCCATTCTGAAATCGCACACCGAAAAATATACGGAATCCTTGTTATCAACCCTCTCAAAACAACTGTTTACTTTTCCTGAACTCTATAATCTGCTCGAATCTGCCATTATTGAAAATCCACCCAACATGATTCGAGATGGTGGTGTTATTAAAGAAGGCTTTGATCAAGAACTCGACGAGATTCGAAACATTAGCCAAAATGCAGAAAATTTTTTAATCCAATTGGAAACAGCAGAACGACAAAAAACGGGTCTCTCTACATTAAAAGTAGGTTATAATCGTATTCATGGTTATTATATCGAAATTAGCCGTGGCCAAGCGACTCAAGCGCCCAGTTACTATACGCGACGCCAAACTCTAAAAAATGCAGAACGTTTTATTATCCCCGAACTAAAAACTTTTGAAGATAAAATTCTTTCCAGTAAAGAGCGTGCCCTGCTAAGAGAAAAACACCTGTATGAAACTATCTTGATCGACATTCAAAAATCCTTATTGCAGTTGCAATCCACCTCAGAAACCGTTGCGACAATCGATGTTTTAGCCTGTCTGGCAGAACGTGCAGAAACGTTACATTGGCAACGCCCACAATTGCTCGAATCAACCGAATGTTATATACAGCGTGGAAGACACCCCATCGTTGAACAAACCCTCAAAATGCCATTTATTCCGAATGATCTAACACTAAACGATACACGACGGATGCTGATGATTACAGGCCCCAATATGGGTGGAAAATCGACTTATATGCGACAAAACGCACTTATCGTTTTGCTTGCGCATATTGGCAGTTTTGTGCCAGCTCAATCCGCTAAAATTGGTAAATTTGATAAAATTTTTACTCGCATTGGTGCACAAGATGATCTCAGTAGTGGTCGCTCTACTTTTATGGTAGAAATGACCGAAGCCGCACTTATACTACAAAACGCAACAGCGCAAAGTTTAGTCTTATTAGATGAAATCGGCCGAGGCACCGGCACTTTTGATGGTTTGTCTTTAGCATGGGCTATTGCCTCTTACTTAACAACAGAGATTAAAGCTTTTACCTTATTTTCGACCCACTATTTTGAGATGACAGAATTGCCGAAATCGTATTCGACTATCGCAAATGTTCATCTAGATGCCGTCGAATTTGGTGAATCACTCGTATTTTTGTATAGCCTACAAGAAGGTCCGGCTAGCCAAAGTTATGGCATTCAGGTTGCACAATTAGCGGGGGTTCCTGCCTCTGTCATTACCATTGCAAAACAAAAATTATTATCGCTAGAATCCAACTAAAGGCGTTTTTCACCAATTAATAGACTTAGGGCGTCCATTGTCATCTATTGCAACAAAGGTAAAAAGCCCTTCTGCGATTTGTTCATGCGCGCCCATGCGCATCCGGCTAGCAAAGACTTGTAATTGAATCGTGATAGAAGAATGACCTGTTTTGAAGGTTTTTGCATAACAACAAACCAAATCGCCCACATAAACCGGTTTCATAAAAGTGAGCTTATCGATGGCAACTGTTGCCACTCGATTGTGCGCACGTTGATGTGCCAATACAGCTCCACCAACGTCCATTTGAGACAACAACCATCCACCAAAAATATCACCATAAGCATTCGCATCTGCTGGCATCGCGACGGTTTGGATCACGAGTTCACCAGTAGGTTCTATAGGCTCTATAGGTCTTACTGGATCTCGCCCTTTTTTGCTCTTCATTTCAAAAACCCGCCTACGCTTTTCTGCCACGTTTATATAAATAGGCACATAATCCCACATAGAGGAATACGCCAATTAAGGTTTCGTGACGTGTTAACCACTCCACTTTTAATGCAAAAATATCGGTTGATTGATAGTAGGCAAACGGAATGGTCAACAAAGCACCTAAAATGGCTTCTCCTGCGATAATACCCGATGCACATAAAATACCATGGTTGGTCTCAGAAGCGTCATCTTTAGATTTCTTGCCCCAATTGGCTAAAGAACGAACCAATCCACCCATAAAAAATGCCGTTACATAACTTAAAGGAAAGTAAATGCCAAGCGCAAACAATAAAGGGTGAAAGCGATAAGTACTATTCGTTTTTTTCAAATAGGTATCAAAAATAATCGCGACAACCGCTAAGGCTACACCAATTAAAATCATATTCCAAGGTAATTGACCAATAAAAAAACCCTTAGCAACCGTTGCCATTAATGTCGCTTGTGGCGCGGGCAACGCATGTTCAGGGTTCATCCCTGCGCGTGGTAAAACATCCCCTATACCATAAGCCTCAAAAGTGGTCTGCAAAATAAAAGGGATAACTAATGCAGCAGCAACAGCACCTACGACTAACATTAACTGTTGTTTCCAAGGCGTTGCGCCTACCAACTGTCCAGCCTTTAAGTCTTGCATATTATCACCACTCACAGCGCCTGCCACACAAATAATAGCGGAAAATACAATCACAATGGCAGCCGCTTTTAGCGCTAAATCTGTATTTAGCTCAAAATCAATGTATGGTCTTAAGATAATTAATAAAATACTCGCAAAAGTGATAATAGCAAAAATAGTAATGCCTGAAATCGGTAACGCTGTGGTTCCCACAATACCGGTTATATACGCCGCAATAGCAGCGGCAATAAAAGCGACTATTAATGAGAAGATTGTCGCAAAAACAATCATACCCCAAAATACTGTTTGATCAATCGCAAAATGTGCATTATTTATCACGGAAAAAAATAAAATAAAAATAGGAATTGCAAGCCCAACGACACCCCAAATAACATATTTAAAAGGTATATCACGATCAGTTCGAAGCATGGTTGCAAATTCGCTTTTATGCGCTTTCATTGCCTGCATCGATACTCTAAACGCCTCAACAATGGGCTTTATCAAACTAATAACGCCCCACAATCCACCTACGGCTAACACACCCACTCCAATGTAACGAAAATGCGCTTTTTGAATCATGCCCATAGCGGATTGCAAATCCGGCGCTTCAGGCAGCCCGTACATATTGACAAAAATGGGAATAGCAATACCCCATGTCAACACACCGCCTACCATAAAAGCAAAGAGTCCCCGCATACCAACGATATAGCCTGCGGCCATTAAAACCGGGGACAACGCCAAGCTTGCACCAAATGCAGTAGAACCCGCCTTGGTCCAATATTGAACGTGTTCTCCAGCGATTTTAAATCCACTCTGTAAAAACGCAAGTCCCGCCGAAAATAAGCTGGCTTTTAATAAAACCTTTGCTGATCCTGCCTGCGTATCTTCTCCCACCCTTAAGACTTCCCCCGTTGCCAGTCCCTCTGGATAGGGTAACTTGTCTTTTACAATCATGGTTCGTCTTAAGGGAACAGAAAATAAAACACCCAATATCCCGCCAATCATCGCAATCATTGTTGTCTGTAAATAATTAAAAGATTGCCAATAGCCCATCAGAATAAGCGCTGGTAAAGTATAAATTACGCCTGCAGCAACCACTTCGCCTGCGGATGCAATGGTTTGCACCATGTTGTTTTCAAGAATATTCGCGCTTTTAAAACGTCGTAAAATCAACATCGAAATTAAAGCAGCGGGAATAGAAGCCGCGATCGTCCGCGCAATTTTTAATCCCACAAAAGTACTAGAAGCGGCTAAGACCACGGCCAAAAAAATACCGAGAACTAACGCGCGTGGCGTTATTTCAGGGAGTGATTTAGACGCTGGTATAAAAGGGACAACTTCGTCTCTTGGTTCTGCCGATGACATTTTCTTACCTCTTAGTTCGTTAACAATCTACACTTCTGAAAAACACAGTACAAAGCAAACAAATAATTGACTAAAATTCGATACAGATCAAATTAACATGGAATAAGACAGCAGTGAAACTTTTTTCTTCCCAAGTTGCTCATTGAAGAATTAATCACAAAAAAAGAAGTTATTAACAAAAGACTTAGTGATAAATAAATTTATCGGATAGAACAACCGTGGCAGCAACACTCGCATTAAAGACTATAAAAGGATCTTCATTAAATAGAGCCTCTTTAATTTGAACAACATTCGCTTCCAAAGTGCCCGTTCGCTCTCGATATTCCACAAGATTCACGAAGCTCTCTCTCAGATATTGAATATATTCATCAAATCGATAACCGGATTCCATTTGACACCCCTTGACGGTAAATTAAGAGAATTAGTTAATTAACTCAACTCAGGTAATAGACCTATGCAACACCAACAGATTAATCATACCACAAAAACACCCCTCTCTTATAGCCATTAAGGTAATTCTTTTGGTAGACGGATGCATATTTCCCAAATACCCTCCTCAGAAATCT
>DAORSV010000041.1:0-14128 GCA_035443705.1 Gammaproteobacteria bacterium | reverse complement strand
GTGGCTATGGCGCAGCACAAAGACTTTATGTGAACCGTGGCTATATTCCCGATGGTAAAGGCATTACATACAATTACAAACCGGCAAAACCAGGCGTAAGCTACACGCTTGATGATGATCTAATCCTATGGTTTATTAAGAAACTAAGATAAGAAATTTCATACAATCACGTCAAATCTGGACACAAACAAATCATTTTGCAAATTCATTCAATCGATTTTTTTGCCTGTGTCCAGACTTGTCCTCTTCTTTATCTGCTATTAAAATTGATTGGTACTAGTGAATACTAGCAATCACAATTTTTCTATGTGATTACTAACGTATTTTCTTCCTCAAAAATTTCTTCAATGCTCGATGCAAATAGCAACTTCGTAGCCCACATCATTAACATGTCCGCGTGTGCGCTTTTAATTTTATCCAAATATTTTTGAGGCACAGCCCGGAATTTAGCATTTAGTTGGGAAACTAGTATTTTACTTTCGCCGATCACTTCGCCTTTTCGGATACCGAGCTCTTCGCCTTTTCGCATCCCAACACGCTCTGCCGTGGAAACATAGGTCATTTTGCGTTCCTCCTCAATTTTTTCTATTGTCTGGGTATATTCTAACTCAAGTGTTGGCGGTAGTGCTATTACCCAATCTAGAAATTTAAATAATGCTAATAAATCTCGTTTCTTCCAACCTTTTGCATACAGTCGCTTGCTGAGCTCTATCTTGGTTTTTAGTCTAGCACTCGGTCTTTCTTTTTGCATCGTGGCTAGTTGCGCCAAAATAACCGCAGCAAATGGATTATTCGATGCTTCTAATTCTGAAATGCGATCTTTGTAATCCAAAATTTTAATGATTGGAAAAGTTATTTCTACAGTCGTACCCCACAGCTCTTCTTTGTAACCATTAGGTCTCCAATTTTTATTGTTGTCGATCAAAATGGCCAAACTCGCAATAGGCATTTTGAAATAATCACGCAGCCGGGTATTATAAGTAAACATACGTTCGCACAAACTAGCTTTAGAACTTCTTTCTACTTCCATATGCAAGAATATGCAAGCGGGATTGCCATTTTTAAGATAAATCTCCACAAGTTTGTCGGCCACTTTTTGACCCGTTTGGGATTGCGGCGTAATTTTTGTTAATTCTTTATCCCGCATCATATATCCCTTATTCCAATTAATTTCAGGATATTTGCCAGGCCAACAGTACGCAATAAATTGTTCAAAATAAATATCGATAATATCTTTCCACGGCCCATCAAATTTTGATTTGTTTTTTGCCATCGTTATATTCCATAAAAAAAGATTACGATAACTATTTATAACATACTAAAATTCATGGAAACATCCGACAAATGACGGATATTTAAAACGGCATTACATAAACAACTTAAGACAAGCTATTCCCTTCTTATTTCAACAATAGCCACACTTCTGTTAACAATTCCGTTTCAGCAACCTCATGATCAAAATTGTAATAACAGAATATGCAAGGTAGATCACCCAGTTCTTCTTTAGATGCGGGCAACCAATCTCGATATAACCAGTAAATTTTTTCGTTAATATTTTCGCGTGGTCCTTTGTAGAAAATAACAGCATATCTACCAGCAGGAAGCCTTTTTTCTATAATTTCACCCTCCAGTTTTAATTGTTCTGGAACAGTAATCGCAAGACCAAAGCGAAATTCTTCTGCCGATACTTCCTTTGGATCAGTATACCCAAAACCAAAAGCTTCTCCTGGTTTAGGTTTTATATCTATAGGTTGCGCTTTTGCCCAAGCGATTAACTTAGATACACTTTCTCCTAATTTTTTAGGATCACCGTGGTGCTCTAGCATCGCTAGTCGCCTAGCAGGCAATTCTTTAATCGTTACGTTCATCATTTTTGTGTCTCCTTTAGGTAATGAATAAGGTGGCTCCTCCCATGTATGCCAGCTTGATTTGAGTCTAAAATCACTGGGGTTTTCTCCGCAGATTTGTTTAAAGATTCTGGTAAACGACTCATGTGATTCAAAACCTGCATCCAATGCAATTTCAATAATCGTCTTATCTCTTTCAACAATAAGTTGATGTGCAGCTCTTTTCAGCCTTAGCCACTTAATATATTGTTTCAAGGATAATCCCATGTAAGCTGTAAATAGGCGATGAAAATGATACTTTGAAAAACATGCTACGCTACTGAGCTGCTCTAAGGTAAGCTCATCATCTAGATGCTCACCAATAAAATCTACTGCTCTGTTTATGCGTTCTTTGTAATTCATAATATTTCATTTCTAAATATCCGCCTTGTTACAGAAATAAGATTAGTAGAATTGATAAATGCTTGCTTGACCGTTTTTGCTAAAATACGTATCGTGTTCTTAGGAATATTTTTAAAATGTAAAATTCATGAATACCAATTACTGTAGGGGCAGACCGCTGTGTCTGCCCTTTTCAAAAGTGCAGAATTAGCAAAAGATTCAGTTATCCGGAAATTCCGGAATACTATCGCTGACGGAAAAAGTTAAGGAAGAATTTGTGTCTGTGTCCAGACTTGCCCCCTTTTGTCAGGCGAGCCTGCCAGCCGTAGCTTCAGCGAAGGCTGGCGGAGAGAGAGGGATTCGAACCCTCGATGAGGTTAACCCCCATACTCCCTTAGCAGGGGAGCGCCTTCAGCCACTCGGCCATCTCTCCTTTCTAGTCTCTGGGTCTAATCCCCAGAAGCTAGAAAGTCTACCACGAAAATGCCCAAAAATGTACCTTAACTTTAAGAAAAAGCCAAGATAATCTTAGAAAAGGTCTTTTATGAATAAAACGGTAAACTTTAATGATCAGATTCGTCTTGCTCTACGTCATTCGAACCCTGATCTGCTTTTTCATGCACAATGCCGTCTTGTTTTTCACGTTGGATACGCTGATAAATTTCTTCGCGATGCACGGAAACGTTCTTAGGTGCATTCACACCAATACGCACTTGATTTCCTTTTACCCCCAAAACTGTAACCGTCACTTCATCCCCTACGATTAAAGTCTCGCCAACTCGCCTTGTTAAAATTAACATTGTTCAATCTCCTTTGTCTTTCTTTCTTCTGTTCCTAATTGAAAAGCATCATGTAATGCACGAACACCGCGCTCTAAATACTGCTCATTAATAATAACCGAAATTTTAATTTCCGATGTGGAAATGAGTTGAATATTAATTCCCTCTTTTCCCAACACTTGAAACATTTTACTTGCAACACCTGCGTGCGTTCGCATACCAACGCCCACTAATGAAAGTTTTGCGACGTGCGCGTCACTGGTAATGTGTTTTGCATTTATCGCTTTTGCCACATTTTCTAAAATCAATAATGCTTGTTGAAAATCACGTTTATGCACGGTAAACGCTAAGTCTGTTTTTTCTTCTTCTGTTTGCGTTTGCACAATCATATCGACTTCAATATGCACGTCACTCATCGAACCTAAAATATGTGCAGCAATGCCCGGTTTATTGGGAACACCATAAATAACCAATTTTGCTTCATCTTGATTAAACGCAATACCCGAGACTGCCGAATGCTGCATATTGGCTTCATCTGCAATAATTAGGGTGCCTGTTCCCTCTTGAAAAGTCGACAGAACACGCACAGGCACATGATATTTGCCTGCAAATTCTACGGCGCGGATCTGCATTACCTTTGCGCCATTACTCGCCATTTCTAACATTTCTTCAACGGTTACTTGCGACATCCGACCCGCATCGGCAACGATTTTAGGATCAGCTGTATAAACGCCGTCGACATCTGTATAAATTTGACATTCGTCCGCATCAAGCGCCGCAGCTAATGCAACTGCTGTGATATCGGATCCCCCTCTGCCGAGCGTTGTAATATTTCCCATTTCATCCGTTCCTTGAAAACCTGCCACAACAACCACTCTTCCCGCTTTAAGATCGGATAAGATCTTAGAGCCATCTATACCTAAAATACGCGCCTTGTTATGTGCGCTATCCGTGCGAATATGAACCTGAGTCCCCGTGTAAGAACGTGCAGGGCAACCCCGCTCCAATAAAGCAAGGCTTAATAATGCGATTACGACTTGCTCACCGGTAGACAATAAAACGTCAAATTCTCGTGGATTCGGCAATTGACTCAATTCTTGTGCTAAACGCACTAAACGATCGGTTTCACCGGCCATTGCAGAAACTACGACCACGAGATCGTGCCCCGCCTCGCGCGTTTTAATCACTTTTTCGGCAACCTGGCGAATGCACTCAATGCTGCCTACCGAAGTTCCACCAAATTTCTGCACTATCAAGGCCATTGTCTTAGCCTAAAATGGGTTTATTATTACACACGAACCTTTTCTCCTCAAGCCATCGGGTGATTAATATTAGTCGATAAACTTTCTGTTTTAGAAACCCAGTCATAAACCAAGCCTAATGCCTTATCTAAATGTTCTGGCTGAGTGCCGCCTGCCTCTGCCATATCTGATCGACCACCACCTTTTCCACCAACCTCGGCTGCCACAATATTCACCAATTCCTGTGCTTTAAATTGCTCTTGACAATCCCGCGTTGTACCTGCCACCAAACATACCCTATTTTGGTCATTGATACCGCCCAAAACAATCACTGCTCTGGATCCGAGCTTACTTTTCCAGTGATCAACGGTTTCACGCAATGTTTTTATGTCTCCCACAGGCAATTTAGCGGCCAATACGCGCATTCCATGAGGTGTCTTTTGAATTTTTTCCTCTAAGACCTTTTCTAAATCATGCGCTTTGCCGGTCATCATTAATGCCTTAAGGGTTTGCAAATCTTTTTCTAATTGGCGATTTTTTTGTGCTAATTGTTGTAACTTGTCTTCCAGTGTTTCGGGTTTGCACTTTAAAAATAACGCTAGACGATCGCGCTGTGCCTCTATCGCATTCATCCAATCTAATCCGCGTGCACCGGTTAATGCCTCTAAACGGCGAATACCAGAAGCAATACCATATTCAGCCGTTATTTTAAAAACACCGATATCGCCTGTATGCTTAACATGCGTTCCCCCACAAAGCTCTACCGAAAAATCACTGCCCATATGTAAAACACGTACCGCCTTGCCATACTTCTCACCAAATAAAGCCATAGCGCCATTGGCTATCGCCTCTTCAATAGGCAAAACTTCTGTTTCAACAGCAGTATTGTCGCGAATTTTTTCGTTAACCAACCTTTCGATTGCGGTGATTTGCTCGCGACTTAAGGCTTCAAAATGTGAAAAATCAAAACGTAATCGATCGGGTTCGACCAAAGATCCTTTTTGTTGTACATGTGTACCTATAATCTGCCGAAGTGCAGCATGTAATAAATGCGTTGCCGAGTGATTAAGTGCTGTCGCATTTCGCTTTAAGTGATCCACACTGGCTAAAATCTGATCATCAATCGAAAAAACACCCTTTTTAACGATGCCATGATGAAAGTGTGCATCGCCCACTTTACGGGTATTCTGGACTTCAAAGATCCCTTCTTTAAAAGTGAATACACCTTGATCACCCAGTTGCCCACCTGATTCTGCATAAAAAGGTGAGTGTTTCAATACAACAGCCCCCGCCTCACCCTCTTGCAGTTCGGACACGGCCTTGCCATCTTGATATAAACCCACAATTAAACATTCTGCTTTTAGAGAATCATAACCTACAAAATCAGTTGTGTGATTATGCGTGGGAATCGTATGATCATTATAATTAACTCCAAATTGACTTGACTCGCGCGCACGTGTTTTTTGTGCTTCCATGGATTCATTAAATCCTGCCATGTCTATAGTTAAGCCACGCTCTCTTGCAATATCATTGGTTAAATCTACCGGAAAACCATAAGTATCGTACAAACGAAAGACCGTCTCACCCGGAATTAAATTTCCGGTGATATTCGTCAAATCGTTCTCTAAAATTTTTAAACCTTGATCCAAGGTACGATTAAATTGTACTTCTTCTTGCTGTAATGCACGTTCTATCAACGAAATTTTTTCTATCAATTCTGGATAAGCTTCGCCCATCACCTGCGCCAAGGGCTTAACCAATCGATAGAAAAAAGGATCCGTAAATCCTAAACGATGGCCATGACGTATCGCACGACGTGCAATACGCCTTAAAACATAACCACGCCCTTCATTTGAAGGTAATACGCCATCAACAATTAAAAATGCACACGAACGTATATGATCGGCTATCACCCGTAAGGATTGATTTTTCGTATCTTGTATATTGCCGATTTCAATAATGGATTGGATTAATTTTTTAAAAATATCGATATCATAATTACTGTGCACACCTTGAACGACCGCTGCAATGCGCTCTAAACCCATACCTGTATCCACTGAAGGTTTGGGTAGAGGACTTAAGGTTCCGTCTTCAAAGCGGTTATATTGCATAAAGACCAGATTCCAGATCTCCACATAACGATCGCCATCTTCATCGATAGAACCGGGTGGGCCACCCGCAATTTCTGAGCCATGATCATAAAAAATTTCTGTACAAGGGCCACAAGGGCCTGTGTCTCCCATAGACCAAAAATTATCTTTGGCGCCACAACGCGAAAAACGCTTGGGATCTATTTTAATGTCGTTTAACCAAATGTTTTCAGCTTCGCTGTCTTCCGTAAAAACCGTTACCCACAAACGATTCGCCGGCAATTTAAGAACTTTTGTTAAAAAATCCCATGCAAACTGCATGGCTTCACGTTTAAAATAATCCCCAAAACTAAAGTTCCCGAGCATCTCAAAAAAGGTATGATGCCGAGCAGTGTATCCAACGTTTTCGAGGTCATTGTGTTTTCCCCCCGCACGCACGCACCGCTGACTACTCGCGGCACGTGTATCAGATCGCGTTTTCGATCCTAAAAAGATATCTTTAAACTGCACCATGCCCGCATTGGTAAATAACAATGTCGAGTCCTCAGGGACTAAAGAACTACTCGGTACAATGGTGTGCCCGTGCTTTTCAAAATAATCTAAAAACGTTTGACGCAACTGCTCGGTATTCATAATCAGCCCTTAATCTTCCAGAGCCAACGCAAGATCTTCTTCAACCAGGGCTGCTTTAGATCCAACAGGCATAGGTACCAACAAGGTATTACGGATAGCTTTTTCAATCTCATCTGCAATCGCCTTGTTTTCTTGCAAGTGCTGTCGAACATTTTCCTTACCTTGTCCAATACGATTGCCCTTATAGCTATACCACGCGCCAGATTTATCAATTAAATTCAACTTAACGCCCAATTCAATAATTTCACCTAATAGACACGTGCCTTGGCCATACAAAATTTCAAACTCTGCTTGTTTAAAGGGCGGAGCCACTTTATTTTTAACCACTTTAACCCGAGTTTCGTTGCCTAAGATTTCTTCGCCTTTCTTAATGGCACCTGTTCTACGGATATCTAATCGTACAGAGGCATAAAACTTCAGAGCGTTTCCGCCAGTTGTCGTTTCGGGACTACCAAACATCACGCCAATTTTCATGCGGATCTGATTAATAAAAATAACCAATGTATTCGAACGTTTAATATTGGCCGTTAATTTGCGTAGCGCTTGCGACATCAATCGAGCCTGTAAGCCCATATGTTGATCACCCATTTCGCCTTCAATTTCTGCTTTGGGTGTTAACGCGGCCACGGAGTCGATTACCACAACATCCACGGCACTCGAACGCACTAACATATCGACGATTTCTAAAGCTTGTTCGCCCGTATCGGGTTGTGAGACGAGCAGTTCATCGATCTTAACACCCAGTTTTTCTGCATAACTGGGATCCAGTGCATGCTCGGCATCCACAAAGGCTGCGGTGCCACCCATTTTTTGGCATTGCGCTATCACTTGTAATGTGAGTGTGGTTTTTCCGGAGGATTCGGGTCCAAAAATTTCAACAACGCGTCCTTTGGGTAATCCCCCTATGCCCAACGCAATATCGAGTCCCAGGGAACCGGTCGAAATGGCTTGGATATTCGCAACTGGGCTACCATCGCCCATTAACATCACAGCCCCTTTGCCAAACTGCTTCTCAATTTGCGATAAAGCGGCATTGAGTGCCTTTTTCTTATGCTCATCCATTTTAGATCCCCTGCTTAATAAATACGAAATATAAGTATCGCATAAACTCAGCGGATCTTCGACACCGTTTAAAACATAGGTTATTTATATGAGTTTATTAGAGAGGTCTTTGTGTCGCGTAACTTTCGGCGTATTCGCAAAAGAACGAACTACTTTCAACTCTTCGAGTAATCGCTTATAACGATCCTCTCCCAGCTGGCTCGTAATCTGCTGTTGTGCTTTTTGCCAAAGTGGAACACCTTTTTCAATAGCCAATCGACCCTTTTCAGTTAAAACATACCCCTTAGTACGTCTATCCGACAATTTCGTCGTCGTGATCAATGCCGATTTTTCTAAGGGTTTTAAATTGCGGGTTAGGGTTGTGCGATCCATCACCAATCCTTCCGCCATTTCAGTAAGTGTTTTACCGGCAGAGGCTGACAAGGTCAATAATAAGTTAAATTGGGTTGACCGTATGTCTGCTGGCTCTAAGTGACGATCATAAAACTGTGTAACAGCACGGGTCACTTTTCTTAAGTTAAAACAACAGTCTATGCCGTTGATCTCTTGGTAGGATGTTGTGTTATGGTTCATGTTAGTGCACCTCCTAACAAAAGTGTAGGCTCTCTTTATATCAAAATACAAGGAAGAAAACTAAATATTTTTACTTTAAAATTTTACCAAACCCAAGAGACGCCTCAACCGCTAATTTCAGTTAATATGCCTGGCTTTTGAATCAGTTTTTTTGCTTCTATTTTTTTTACTACAAAGCCTGGGTAACCATTAGCCCATTCAAAAATAGAATTTTATGGCAACACAGGCGCTACAAGGAAAAACTCAATTCTTTACAAAACATTCATTGAGTTTATGAATTTCGTCCCGCACACGCGCCGCCGCTTCAAACTCTAAATTTTTTGCGTGTGTGTACATGGCGTTTTCGAGCGCTTGGATCTTTGCCGCCAATTGTTTGGGTGACAA
Source organism: Gammaproteobacteria bacterium (assembly GCA_035443705.1). Taxonomy (GTDB): domain Bacteria; phylum Pseudomonadota; class Gammaproteobacteria; order UBA6186; family Azoamicaceae; genus CADEGZ01. Next base: position 5,138 of record DAORSV010000041.1, on the reverse strand, counting down.
TTTTTTATTACGCTCTTCTTCTAATCGCATCTCTTTAGTGTGGCGACCGGATTTTCCAGATTTTAATTCCCCTGCATAAGCGCCTTCTAAAATATCTTGTACGGCTTTTTTGATACTGGTCGGAGTAATACCATGTTCCGCATTATATTGTCGTTGTATCGTACGTCGTCTGTCTGTTTCTTCTGTCGCACGTTGTATCGCATTCGTGACGACATCTGCATATAAAATTGCTTTTCCATTCAGATGACGCGCCGCACGACCAATGGTTTGTATTAAAGAACGCTCCGATCGCAAAAATCCTTGTTTATCTGCATCAAAAATAGCAACCAATGACACTTCTGGCAGATCTAATCCTTCGCGTAATAAATTAATGCCTACTAATACATCAAAAACACCTAAACGTAAGTCACGAACAATCTCTACGCGTTCGACCGTATCAATATCTGAATGTAAATAACGCACTTTGATCCCTTGCTCTACCAGATAGTGCGTGAGATCTTCTGCCATTCTTTTGGTTAAAGTGGTGATTAAGACGCGCTCATGCACAACCGTTCTTTTTTTGATTTCGGACAATACATCATCCACCTGTGTAGAAGCAGGGCGCATTTCGATTTCAGGATCAATCAACCCCGTTGGACGAACAATCAGTTCGATTACACTCTCAGAATGTCGCAACTCATAATCACTGGGTGTTGCAGAAACAAAAATACTTTGGGGCGTTCGTTTTTCAAATTCATCAAAACGCATCGGGCGATTATCTAAAGCAGAAGGTAACCGAAACCCATAGTTCACCAAATTTTCTTTGCGCGCCCTATCGCCTTTATACATGCCTCCTAATTGCGGAATCGTCACATGGGATTCATCAATAATTAATAACGCGTTGCTCGGCAAATAATCCATGAGCGTAGGTGGCGCCTCGCCCGCTTTCCGACCCGACAAATACCGCGAATAATTTTCTATGCCAGAGCAATACCCCAGCTCTTGCATCATTTCAATATCAAAACGCGTTCTTTGTTCTAAACGCTGCGCTTCCACAAGTTTGTTTTCGGATTCCAGATCGGCCAATCTTTCTCTGAGTTCCAGTTTAACCTCTTCAATGGCGTCTAATATACGCTGTCTGGGTGTTGCATAATGGGTTTTGGGATAAATAGTAATACGCGGAACACGCTTTAAAATCTCACCCGTTAAGGGATCAAAAATACTGATGCTTTCAATTTCATCGCCAAAGAGTTCAATCCTAACCGCATCATTGTCAGATTCCGCAGGGAATACATCAATCACATCCCCGCGCACTCGGTACATCGTCCGCCTAAAATCAATATCATTGCGTGAATATTGTAATTCTGCTAAACGTCTTAACAAGGTTCGTTGATCAATTTTATCACCGCGATCTAAATGCAGAACCATCGAAAGATAAGATTTCGGATCACCTAAACCATAAATGGCAGAAACCGTTGCAACAATAATCGTATCGGGTCGTTCTAACAAAGCTTTCGTCGCTGATAAACGCATTTGTTCAATATGTTCATTAATAGACGCGTCTTTTTCGATATAAGTATCTGAAGCAGGCACATAGGCTTCGGGCTGGTAATAATCATAATAAGAAACAAAATATTCAACCGCATTGCTGGGGAAAAATTCTTTCATCTCACCGTACAGTTGTGCGGCAAGCGTTTTGTTGGGTGCCATCACAAGTGTTGTACGATTGCTTTGTGCAATCGCATTTGCAATGGTAAAAGTTTTACCCGAACCTGTAACACCTAAGAGCGTTTGGTGCATTAATCCGGAATTTAGTCCATCCACCAACTTTGCGATAGCCTCAGGCTGCTCCCCCGCAGGCTTAAATTTAGCCGATAATTGAAACTGATCAGACATAAAAATCACCTGTGTACTTGGGCTAAGCGTGTATTAATGTTATATATATTGGCTCACTATATCACATAAGGAACATCTTTTGGAAACACAACTTTCTGATCGCGTACAACGCATCAAGACATCCGCAACACTTGCAATGGCAACCAAGGCCGCCGCCCTTAAAAAACAGGGAATAAATGTTATCGATCTCAGTACGGGAGAGCCTGATTTTGATACACCGGAACATATTAAACAAGCAGCGATTGCGGCGATTGACCGTGGATTTACAAAGTACACTGCTATAGGTGGGGTTTTAGAGCTTCGAGAAGCGATTGTTCAAAAATTTAATCGTGATAATCAATTAAATTATGCACCCAATCAAATTTTAGTCTCCAACGGCGGTAAACAAAGTTTTTATAACCTTGCTGCAGCGTTGTTAAATCCAGGTGATGAAGTGATTATCCCTGCACCCTATTGGGTTTCTTTTCCAGATATGGTACTACTTAGTGATGCAAAACCTATCATCGCTTTTGCGGGCATTGATGATAATTTCAAGATTAGCCCGGCACAACTCGAAAAAGTGATCACCTCTAAAACGCGACTTTTAGTCTTAAATAGCCCTTGTAATCCAACGGGTGTGACGTATACGCATCAAGAACTTGTTGCACTTGGAAAGGTTTTGGCTAAGCATCCGAACATCCTGATTGCAACAGACGATATGTATGAAAAAATCCGCTGGGGTACAGAACCTTTTTGCAATATCTTAATGGCTTGCCCGGATTTATATGAAAGAACCCTTGTACTGCATGGTGTTTCTAAAACCTATGCAATGACAGGCTGGCGCATTGGCTTTGCTGCAGGTCCTGTAAAAATCATCCAAGCGATGACAAGCATTCAAAGCCAAAGTACTTCTAATCCTTGTTCTATCTCTCAAATGGCTGCTAAGGCGGCACTAGAGGGAGATCAAACCTGTGTAGCCACCATGGTAGACGCCTTTAAAAGGCGACATGATTATTTTATTCCTGCACTGAATACCATTGAGGGCATGGAATGCCGTCTCGGCAATGGCGCGTTCTATGCTTTTCCAAAGGTCGAGGGATTGATGAAGCGTTTGGGGTTGAAGGATGATCTGGCGCTTGCGGAGTTTCTGTTGACTGAGGCAGCAGTTGCCGTAGTACCAGGTACACCTTTTGGGGCGCCAGGATACATCAGACTGTCGTTTGCAACTAGCTTAGATAACTTACAAGAAACTATCAAGCGGCTCCAAGCCATAGACCCTAAGATTGGGAGTTGACCATCCCCCATTAAGTTCGGTACTATCACTGTTCTAAACGCCATTCCCCGATAGCTCAGCTGGTAGAGCACGTGGCTGTTAACCACTAGGTCGGCGGTTCGAGTCCGTCTCGGGGAGCCAATAAAATCAAGCACTTAGCCATTTTTGCGTCCAACATGCAAAATGGTTTGCGTGACTTTTGCGTGACTCGATTTTGCAACTGCCCTTAACAACGTCAGTGTTTGCTTGCTTTGGCTTACACACACCTTGTTAGCAGCTTCCCACAAATTCGACAGCTCAGCAGCAGAATAGTGGGTCGTAATCTTGCTAGATTTGTGACCTAGCAAGTCCTGCCGATCTTCTATTGAAACCCCCGCAGCCCTCAACCTTCTGCCAAACGTGTGTTTAAGGTCGTGTACCCTTACCGTCAGACCTGCACGCTTCCGCGCCGTACGCCAGCCATTATTCGACATATGCGTTATTGGCTTGCCCCTGTAGGTAAAAACAAACTCGGGATTTTTCCCGCGTTGCCTTTCTATAACAGCACGCGCTACTCGGTTAAGAACAACCAAACGATCTTCACCGTTTTTAACATTCTCTGCTGGAATAATAAACACTGAACCAACCTCGTCTATCTGTGAACAAACTTCCCATTCCCACCTCAATTTACATATTTCGCCATCACGACAACCCGTGTTAACGGCGAACAACGCCATTTCCATCAAATGGGATGGTAAGTGTGCAAATAATCGAACTTGTTCCTCCCAGTCCAAAGGGTAAGGTCTTCGAGCATCCGGTTCTGGCAAAAGCTTTATTTTAGGCGCAGCGTTTAACCACGTAAGACCGTGTTCGTCCATCCACTCACTTGCTGCAAGATTAAGTACACGGCGTACAATTCCCAGTCCATGGTTAATAGTACGAGCTTTTACGCCTTCCTTTCGCCTTGCTGCAATATACGGCTGTAATGTACCTATGTGAACAGACTCCAATGTTAAGTGACCAATATAGCTATCAACCGTTCTTAAAGCTTTAGCCTCTGTTTGAATGCTACGTTTATGTGCATTTTCCAACAAAAACTTAGTCGCTGCCTCCCTAAACTCTCGTTTTGGTCTGACACCATACACCGTTGCTTGGCGCATAGTCTCTAGCCGCCGTACTAAGTATTTTTCCGCTTCTTCAAGCCAACAAGTTCCAGTGCTTTCATAAATTCGCACTCCGTTGACTTTTTTGTCAATGTGCCAGATTTCATTTCTTTTGGAAAGTCCTGACATTTTTCTTTGTCCCATACGCTCCTCCTACGCGCAGGACATCCGTTACTGCGCTTATAATGTTCTACCCATGCGTCTAAATCAAGCCTGTCAAACGAAACAATTTGCGTTCCAAGACGCATCGAAGAGATGTAAGGTCGGACTTCTTTATTGAATAGTGCTCTATTCATGCCTAAATAAATCAGCACATCTTTCATGCGTAGAAGTCTTGGTAATACAGCATTAGCACTCATGGGATGACTCTTGTAGCGTTTCCAGCAACTCTTTTCTAAGAATTTTAATATTTTCGGGGGCTGTGATACCAACTCTTGTGATACCCAAAGAATGACCCAGAATAATCACTTGAATATCCTTGCCGATTTGAATGGATTCTCCCGCACACCGTTTTAATACCAACATAAATTTTCTCCTGTCTGTCCTTAATTGCTTTACCGGGATAGCTAAACTTTGGAATACAGATAAACACTCCGTTTATGGCATGTAGTAGCATTTTGCTGAATGCTGTTAATGATTGTGCAAGTGATACCATCAGTGCTTCCTAAATTATTCTCGGATTTCCGAGGAATAATTGTGTATTTTCGCCACATTTCGTATGTTTTTTGCTTTTTGATTGCACTTCCCCCGTCTATTGAATAGCCTATTTTTAGTATATTTGGGTTGCAATCCACTTAAGCGTTCTTGAGCCGTCACAGTGTCGCGAATCAACATTTTTCTCTCCCATCCATGTAAATTTAACAAAACTC
>DAORSV010000040.1:0-14472 GCA_035443705.1 Gammaproteobacteria bacterium | reverse complement strand
AGTAAATGAAAATTAAGGTAAATCTATTAATTAAAAAAAAATATATAATTAATATTATATATTTTTAAAAAAAATTAAAATTACAATAATTTAATATATTTAAAAATCAAACAAATTTTTATATAGCATAATATTAAAATTTATAAATTCTTAAATTTATTACTAAAACAATTTTATGTGTTTTTAAATAAAAATACAAAATTTAGATTTTGGTAAAGAAGGTGGACAGTTAACAGAAAACCAAAAAGCTCTAGCAAAGTTATTTGCAGAATGTTTTATTGAGCTTATGAAACGAAAAAACGTAGTCACAGCAAAGTCACCAAATGATTATTTAGATGATTTATTGTGGGGAGAAAAAGAAGACGCTTCAAAAGCGTTCCGTGAATTGTTAAAAACTTTCCATGTTGATAAGGTGGGGAGGGCATTTCCTAATCTCAGCGAGGAAGAAGGTAAAAATGTCAATCAACTCTTTAGTGCTCTTAAGCCGGGTCAGAACATACAGCATACACAAGCTGATAGGCTTATTGTGCGTGCAGCAAGAAATGCCATTCAAAACGAATTGAAAGCACAGGCTAAAAACGTTAAGGTACCACCGAAAGTAGAGGTGCCACCGGTAGCGGGTTCGGTACCACCGGTTGATAAATCAAGTGATCAAAAAACAGAGGAAACAGATGATTTCTATTTAGGTTCAGCAGAACTTTACCTTACCTCAGAGGAAAAAGCTCAGGCAAAATTATTTGCTAAATTATTTCTTGCATTGCAAGGAGAATCAGGCGTAACAGAAGCCAATCTAAATGCATTACTGGCTTTAGAGCGGCAGAGACAAAGCAGAAAAATTTCTAAAGGAGCAAATGAAGTAACAAACGCAGCTAACCTAGGATATAAAAAAATGGCCCTTCAGTTTCATCCCGATAAAATTGAGAAGTTGCAAAAAAAAATTCCTAAGGGAGTGAGCGTAAGTAATGGCGAGCTTAATGAAATTTTTAAGCTTTTGGCTGCTGTACGACAAAGCAAAAGTGATACGATTGATGATGGACAGGTTAGAGCATTATCTACACTTGAAGCAGCAGAATATGCGATTAGAGAAAAATTGCATCCGGAAATTGGAGAACAGCGGAGAGCTACATGGAAAGCTAGAGGTGAGGCAAAAGAGAAAGAGGAGTTAATAAATACACTAGTTTCCATAAAAAAAGAGATTGAAAAATACACAGATCAATATGATGTGGAAAAAAAAATAGTGGGAAAAAAGAGACAAAAAACCGGCTTTACGCTCTTCGGTAAATTATTAACTGCTCATACCGAAATAAAATATAAACAGATGAAAAAATTGCTCGGCGATGTAGAATTGGCGATAGGGTCAGAAAATATAACAGGAATCGAGAAAATTCTTAAGGACGTAAAAGAGCTACGCGTTGAGAACAGGGATAAGCTCACAGGAAAGTGGAGCAGTATAGGAAAAGTAGAGAAAATTTTAAGTGTTGTTGAGGGGCGTTTAGAAGAAGTCATCAACAAGCATGAAGGCAAAAATAAACCAGCAAAACCAGGAGAGCGATAGACATAATCAGTCCAGAGATAGGCGCTCTATAGCTTATCGGCTAACTTTACCCCTTTATAAAAGGCCAGACACAGCGGTCTGTCCCTATGGATTATGGTATACTGCCAGACTTTCATTTTCCAGAAGAATTTTTATGATTTCTATTAGCCATGTCTCCATGCACTATGCAGCAAAGTTACTTTTTGATGAAGTTAATTTAAACCTGCTTCCCGGCAATCGCTATAGCCTGGTTGGGGCTAATGGCACCGGCAAATCAACATTTTTAAAATTATTAGCCGGTGATGATACACCCAGTTTAGGGGAAATTATTGTCGCCAAGCAGGCCAGCATTGGCTTTTTAAAGCAAGATCAATTTCGATACGAGAATAATACCGTGCTTGAAGTGGTTCTGCAGGGCAAGCCCGTGCTTTGGCAAGCACTGCAAGAGAAAGAAAAAATATTGAGCAACGATACCCTCGATGAAAAAGCGGGGCACAGACTTGCCGTACTGGAAGATATTATTTTTCACCACGACGGATATACCGCAGAAACGTTTATTCAAACTTTGTTAATCGGCTTAGGGGTGGAGCAGGGATATCACTTAAAACCACTCAATGCACTGTCGGGCGGTTTTAAACTGCGTGCGCTATTGGCACAAGCTCTTTTTGGTCAGCCGGATATTTTATTACTCGATGAACCGACCAATCACTTAGATATTATGAGTATTGCCTGGTTAGAAAACTATTTAAAAACACAAATTAAAGGCGTTTTATTGTTTATATCACATGATTATGGTTTTTTAAACAACCTTTCCACGCATGTTTTAGATGTCGATTTTGGCGAAATTCGAGAATATGTGGGCAATTATGATCATTTTATGGAAGAGAAAAAGCTCAAAGTTGAACAAAAACTGAACGAACTTCAATATTTAGAAAATAAAATTGCACATATGCGTACTTTTGTCGATAAATTTAGGGCGGGCACGCGTTCGAAGCAAGCTCAGTCTAAAGAAAAAATGATAGACAAGTTAGAATTGCCCGACATTAAAAAATCTTCTCGCGTGAGTCCCTATTTTAACTTTAAACAAAAAAGACCGTCCGGAAAAATTGTATTAAAAACAGAAAAAATTTCTAAAAACTTTGGTGAAAAAATTGTTTTAAAAAATGTTTCTTTTTCGATTAACCGCGGTGAAAAAGTCGCTATTATTGGACACAATGGTATTGGGAAATCGACCTTGTTGAAAATTCTTTTGGCGCAGCATGTTGCAGATACAGGCACCTACGAATGGGGATACGAAAGTCATATTGCGTATTTTGCTCAAGATCATCACGAAACACTTAAGCAAAATATGGGAGTGCTAGATTGGCTACGTCAAGAAAGAGAAAGTGATAACACGCAAGACGCCATTCGTAGAGCGCTTGGACAGATGTTGTTCGGGCAAGATGATGTGCATAAACGTATCCCAACTTTAAGTGGGGGAGAGGCCGCACGTTTATTATTTGCCAATATGATTTTATTACAAGCCAATATTATTATTTTGGATGAACCTACCAATCACTTAGATTTAGAATCGCGCGAAGCCTTGGCCTTAGCTTTATCTAAATTTGAGGGAACGGTTATATTCGTTAGCCATGATCGGCATTTTGTGTCTAGTATTGCGACACGGGTACTGGCTTTAACCGAAAAAGGCATCACAGATTTTGCTGGCAATTATGAAGAATATCTCTCGAAATTTGGCGAAGATTATTTAAACAAAGTTTGGTTAATGGAACAGGAAAAGCAATTAACAAAATAATCCCGCTATAACTTCGCGTCCTTCTGCCATCAGTACGGTATAGGTGCGGCAAGCCGCTTTAGTATCCATTATTTCAACACCGATGTTATTGTTTATCAGTGCAGCGTAGAGAGATGCTGGCAAAAATCGATGTTGCTTGCCTGTACCCAGTATGACAAGCTTAGGTTTGTAGGGCAAAATCATTTCGAAATGCGTTGGCGCGAGTTCTTCAAAAGAATCTGGACCCCATGGGGCGATTAAATGTGCTGGCATTACCAGGATCGGGTAATTATAAGTCTGCTCATTAACTATGATGACGCCTTTTTCATAAGCCTTAATTTGAAATGCGGCATCGCCATTGTCTAGGGTAAATTGCATATATTCATTATACAGAGTATTGATTAAAATACCTTGAAGGAGAGGGTTGTGTTAGAAGTTGAATTACCAAGACCCGTCATAAAAACAAAGCCCTATAGTCGGGATTTGGAACAACAAGGTTTGGATGCTGGCCTGCATCCGATTATTGCACGCGTGGTTGCCTCGCGATCGATTTCAAGCGATGTGCCCTTAGAACACGCTTTATTTCCAAAACTGAAAAACTTATTTTCGCCATTCAATATGGCAGATATGGAAAAAGCAGCCAGTCGCGTGGCAAGAGCGATTATAGAAGGAGAATGCATTGGGTTTGAAACCGATCATGATTGCGATGGTCAAACCAGTCATGCTGTTTTGTATCACAACTTAGTGCATCATTTTAAACATCCCAAGGAAAAAATACGTTCTTATATCGGCAATCGATTAACAGAAGGATATGGTTTATCTGAATCTGTAATGATGCGAATTTTAGAAGATACGCCGAGAGCACAACTGATTATTACCGCAGATAACGGCTCCTCAGATGAAGCACGTATTAAATTACTGTTTGAGGCAGGTATCGATGTGATTGTGACCGATCATCACGAAATACCACAAGAAGGATTACCGGTTAGTGCTTATGCTTGTTTAAATCCTACGCGATCGGATTGTCGTTATGGCGATCCGTATATTGCTGGGTGTATGGTTGCATGGTTGTTAATGACGGCAACTCGCCAAAAATTAATTGCCTTAGGCCATTTATCGGCTAATACGCCAACGTTGTTGGATTCATTAGATTTCGTTGCAGTAGGCACCATTGCGGATTGTGTGAGTATTGCGAGAAGTATTAATAATAGAGCGGTTGTGTCTTATGGCATAAAAATCATTGAATCGGGAACACGTCCCTGTTGGCGTGCAATAAAAACGACTTTATCAGGGCCTTTATGTTCAGAAGATTTGGGATTTAAAATTGGGCCGTTATTAAATAGCGATGGTCGTTTGGCAACGGCCTTTGGTTCCGTGAGCTTTTTGTTGTCCGAGACAGATGAAGAAGCGATGGCGTGGTTATTTGCCTTGCAGGACTCTAATCAGGAACGAAAATCGATTCAACAAGATATTGTTTTACGAGGATTAAAAGAAGCAAAATGTCAGCTTGATCAAGGGCGCAGCAGTTTATGTATTTATCTAGAAGAGAGCCATCCTGGCGTGCATGGTATTGCGGCTAGCCGATTGAAAGATATTTTTGGTCGTCCCACGGCCTTTATTGCACCTAAAGTCTCTACGGCGAATTTAGTGACAGGCTCTGTTCGTGGCATCGAAGGCTTTCATGTGCGAGAAGCTTTACAATATGTTGCAAATCAATATCCAGATTTGTTTATTGCCTTTGGGGGGCACAAAGGTGCAGGTGGACTGACCTTAAAACGCGAAAATGTCGTATTATTTTCAAAAATATTTGAAGAGGCGGCGCAACTTCAACTTCAAAATATGCGATTAGAACCCGTTATATGGACAGAAGGTGTTTTAGAAAAAGCACATTTTAATTTAGCACTTGTTGATATTCTGAGTCAATTGGAACCGTTTGGTCGAGAATTTGAATCGCCTATTTTTGAATGTGAGGCCATTTTAAGGCAGCTCTGCTTTATCGGCGATGGTACGCATGCCCGTGTATTGTTGGAAATAGAAGGTATGCGATTGAAAGGGGTTTGGTTTAAATTAAGACAAACGACTCAATCTGTCGTCTCCGTAAATGTGGGGGATACTGTGAAAGTCGCTTTTTCAGTCAAGGCCAATACCTTTAGAAATGAACGGACACTCGATATTCACGTTGTTCATATGCATTTATATCCTTAAGTAACGCGTTGCCGTTTGCGTTTTTTAGGCGTATTTTCTGTTTGCGTGGCATTGTGCCGTTGTGAGAGAAGTCCCTGTAGCCCTTGAAAATAAGGGATTATTTCTTTAGCAAGTGACGGGGATGTTTCTGTTAGCCGTTGTGTGTGTTCTGCATTAGTTTTTTTCAGGGTTTCTGCTTTTTGTTGTATCTTGATTGTAAAGTCTTGCTGCGCGATAGCGGTGTCTTTTAATTGAAGCGAGGATCCAGTAACAGAAGTGTGATCTGCAATAGAACCACGTGATCTTAAATGAACAACTTCTGTTTTAAGTGCTTGAATAATACGCTCATACTTTTGTTTATTTTCTCGAATTTCTTGCTCATAGAGTGATCTTTCGAGATCACTCGCTTCTGTATATTGCCAATGATTTTTGCCGATCTTCTTTAGCAGTCTTCTCGCCTCCTTAAATTTACCTTTGGTTCTACAAAAAAGCGCTGCTACATAAAATGGTGAGGCCACGCCTTTTAAGGCTGTTGGACGGATTGATTTTAAGGCTTCTTCGAACTCATACTCCGAAAATCCGGACTCAATCATGCGTTTTTTAAAGCGATCAATGGAATTTAAGGCGATAACATTTTTCAAATCGATCATAATTTCATGTGGAAGCATTTCGACTCGATGTATACGCGAAAATAGATCGTCAATATAATCGGGATTATCTTCTATGGCAGTTTCTCGAAAGTTAATCGCTAAAATAGGATCTTCCATGACTGCAACGATGGGCTCCATCCATCCAATTTCTCTAAAGCTTTGATCATCAATCGCTCGGGCAAGCGTGGATTGCTTTTGTAAGCCTCGAACATGAAATATGATGCGACCTCCTTCTATAGGGCGCCGTTCTGCGACATAACGCCTCCAGCCTTCAAATTCCACTTTGGCGATAACTTTGCTTGGGTCTGTTTGATCTTTAGGCGAATGGTATGCCACTTGTTCTATCGATTGATCTTGATGCGCATTCCATTTTTTAGTTGAGCCGACTCCTTTGGTTATGGAAAGTTCAAATGTGTGTGCATTAACATCGTGATTGATTCTATTGGGAAATGCCATAAAATCTTTTTCAAACAGCGAAGTGTAACCAACCTGGTTTTTATAAATAACATTTTTATTAACCAACAAATTCGAAAGCTTTGTCACTGACAAATCCCTGTAATAATTCACTTCTGGAAGCGAGAATGAACGAGATCATAATGGAAAATATTCTGTAAGTACATGAGAATTTGATTGTTGTAAAATTAGAAAAATAACTGTATTAAAAAACAGTATTTTGATATTGAATGAATCCGTAAAATGCAATCATGTTATTCAACGAATTTAATTTATCGTTAGGCAGTGCGTCTCATAAACGCTTAAGCTTTGGGTCTTTACTGGGTTGTAGTTTAAGCCTTGGTTTGGCAAACATTGCCATTCAGCACACCGGAGTGTTGGTTGTATTGGTCTCGGATACCCAATTTGCTTCTAAATTGGAAAGAGAGCTTAAATTTTTTCTCTCTCAACATCAAAATGAAATCCCGGTTCTGACTTTTCCAGATTGGGAAACCTTACCTTATGATACTTTCTCACCGCATCACGATATTGTGAGTGAGCGACTAACAACTCTTTGCACCTTACCGAATCTGAGCAAAGGTATTTTGCTGGTATCCATTGCTACCTTGATGCATCGATTATGCCCATCTGAATATCTTTTGCAAAATACAGTCTGGTTGAAAAAAGGGCAGACTTTTAAATTAACCACCACGCGAAAACGCCTGATCGATGCAGGTTACCATTGTGTGCCAGCCGTGATGGCGCATGGCGAGTTTGCGGTACGCGGTTCGATTCTTGATTTATTTCCGATGGGGAGTGAACACCCCTTTAGAATTGATCTCTTCGGTGACGAAATTGATTCCATTCGAATGTTTGATGTCGAAACGCAACGTTCGTCTGATAAAATGGCAGAAGTAAAATTATTGCCTGCTCGTGAATTTCCTTTAACAGAGGCTGCCATTAGCACTTTTAGAACACAGTTTCGAACACAATTTGAAGGTGATCCGACCCAATGCTCACTTTATCTTGATGTGAGTGACGGAAATGCTTCTCCCGGTCTTGAATATTATCTGCCTCTTTTTTTTGAAAAAACAAGCCATTTATTTGAATACTTACCTGAAAATTGTTTAATGGTACAAATTGAAAATTTAGAAGCTCCCGCGCTGGCTTTTTGGGAACATGTTAAAGAGCGCTATGAACAATATTGTCATGATCGCCTTCGTCCTATTTTAGAACCCAAAGCACTTTTTTTACAGCCTACTGAAGTTTTTTCTAAAGTGAATAATTTTCCAAAAATCATCTTGACAAAAGAAAACTTAGAAGAAAAAAACGGTATAAAAAATCTCTCTGTAAAACCATTGCCGTCTTTATTTATAGAAGCGCGTGCAGAGAAACCTTTAGCAAAATTAGCGGAATTTTTATTAACTTTTAAAGGTTCCGTTTTATTTTGTGCAGAAAGTACCGGTAGACGCGAGGTGCTCAAAGAATTATTGACAAACATTGGATGCCGGCCTGTCGATCGAGGGCATTGGTCGGATTTTCTGGCTGTTTATGCCGAGCCCGGCTATTCAATTATGATTGCTCCCTTAGAAGAAGGCATCATATTAGAAAAAAAACAGGGTAATATTGCAATTATTACGGAAGCTGAGCTTCTAGGGCAGCGCGTTATGCAGCGTCGGCTTCGAAAAACAGAACGGCAAAGTTTGGACAGAGAAGTACACAGTCTTGCAGAGTTAAGTATTGGTGCGCCTGTGGTACATGTGGATTATGGTATTGGCCGATATCTTGGGTTAACACGATTAAATCATTCCGGATCTCAAGAAGGAGAATTTGTAACCTTGGAATATGCAGGTGGTGATAAACTGTATGTACCTGTTGCTGCATTACAAGTTATTAGTCGATACAGTGGTGCAGATCTTGAGCATGTTCCGCTACATCGTTTGGGAACCGATCAATGGCTAAAGGCTAAGCGAAAAGCGATTTTACAAGCACGCGATGTGGCGGCAGAATTATTAGAAATCTACGCGAAACGATCACAAAAGCAGGGTTTTGCTTTTCCAAAACCCGAGGCGCATTACGAGGCGTTTAGTGCTGAATTTCCTTTTGAAGAAACGCCGGATCAACAAAAAGCCATTGAAGCAGTGATTGCCGATTTAGTATCGGATAAACCCATGGATAGGGTGGTTTGTGGTGATGTGGGCTTTGGTAAAACCGAGGTTGCCCTAAGAGCGGCCTTTATAGCCGCTTTTTCCGAGAAACAAGTGGCTGTTTTGGTACCAACGACATTGCTTGCAGAGCAGCATTATCAAACGTTTACCGATCGTTTTTCCGAATTTCCCTTTAAAGTCGAAGTGTTATCGCGTTTTAAAACGGGCAAAGAACAGGCGAATATTTATAAACGGGTAGAAGAAGGCAAAGTCGATATTCTTATTGGAACACATAAAATCTTACAAGATAAGCTTAAATTTAAAGCATTGGGCTTGTTAATTATTGATGAAGAACATCGCTTTGGCGTTAATCAAAAAGAAGCCTTTAAATCAATGCGTGCAGAAATTGATATTTTAACGTTAACAGCAACACCTATTCCCAGAACCCTTAATATGGCCATGTCGGGTATGCGTGATCTTTCTATTATTGCAACGCCGCCAGCCAGGCGTTTATCCGTTAAAACCTTTGTGCGCGAACGACATTCTGCCTTAATCACAGAAGCCATTACCCGTGAATTGTATCGCGGTGGTCAAGTCTATTTTTTGCATAATGCGGTAGACAGTATAGAACGCGAGGCGAGACTGTTAGCAGAATTAATCCCAACGGCAAGAATTGCTGTCGCGCATGGTCAGATGCATGAACGCGAACTTGAGCAGATTATGACCGATTTTTATCATCGACGTCATAATGTTTTGGTTTGTACAACCATTATTGAAACAGGGATTGATGTTCCAACAGCCAATACCATTATTATTGATAGAGCGGATAAATTTGGACTGGCCCAATTACATCAATTGCGGGGTCGTGTTGGACGATCGCATCATCAGGCTTATGCATTTTGTTTAATTCCACCGAAGGCAAAGATTAGTTCGGATGCGACAAAGCGCTTAGAAGCGCTGGTATCGATGGAAGAATTGGGGTCTGGATTTACTTTAGCAACACAAGATTTAGAAATTCGAGGTGCGGGTGAGCTTTTGGGGGATGCACAAAGTGGTAATATTCAATCCATTGGCTTTCAGTTATATATGGAATTACTCGAAGAAGCGGTAGCATCCTTGAAAAAAGGAAAAGATATCGATAGCGGATTCTCTTTCAAAAAAGGCATAGAAATTGATCTTCAAATATCCGCCTTAATTCCAGAATCGTATATTCCCGATGTGCATACGCGTTTAGTTTTGTATAAACGCATTGCAAATGCAAAGCGTAAAGAAGCACTCGAAGATTTATCGGTTGAATTAATGGATAGATTTGGTTTGTTTCCCGAGCAAACACAGAACTTATTCAAAATAGCAGAACTTAAGTTACAAGCAGAAGCCTTAGGTATTTGCAAAATAGACGCGGGACCTAAGGGGGGACGTTTTGAATTTGGAATGACACCACAGGTTGATCCGGGAAAAATTATTTATTTAATTCAAAAAATGCCGACGGTTTATAGCCTAGAGGGACCTCAAAAATTTCGTTTTAAATTAGAGTTAAGTAATGTTAAGACTCGGGTGGAAGAAGTCGGAAAGTTGATGAATGCTTTGGGCACTGAGCAAAAATAGAGTTTAAATAATTATTTTGATTCGCTACTGAACTCGCTTCGCTCAAACATGCATCCGCTCACCAAATTAATTATTTAAACTCTATTTTTGCAGTGCCCTAATCTGATTCAATCGGATCATCTTTTTTCTTTTTTTTCTTAAGCACGGGTTTTTCTTCACCGAGTGTGGGTCCAGTCGATCGAACGCCGATGCCATCGTGACTCATTAATCCTTCTCGATTCCAAGGCAATTTTCGATACATCGCATAATCTGCAAATTCTACAAAAGGGTACTTAATGATATCAAAATAGGGAGAATAGTCGAAGTCTCTTGGGGTATAGAGCTTAGGGTTACGGGCGATAAGCTCTATGCCTTGTTCTGCATGTTGTTTAACCAATGGTAAAATCGGAAACTCCACACTCAAAAATGCTTCGGCCAACATGGAAGAACAAACGGTTTTGGTACTCTCACCCGCATTGAGCTCAAATAATTTTGAGCGCAATCGACGAGGCATAATCGTCCACGGCAGCAAGAAGCGTGCCAAATCCAGTATTTGGCGCACATCGTATGCTGAGCCTAATCGTTGAATAGAAAAAGCAATCACATTTTGTGCATCGCGCCTGGAAAGTCCTTTGGGTCGACAGAGGCGAATATGATCGTTTGCATAGCTTGAAAGATTGCTGACAATGATGCCTTGTCCCATGATACCTTCGATTATTAGCTGGGCATCAGCAGAGCCCTTAAAATGGACAGACAATAGATTGCGAATTTTAGGATCTTCAATATCGTGCAATCGACCTATATATAACACCGAATGAGACCAAGAGCTTTGAGTGATAGCACGAATGATATCGCTGACCCTGCTCCGACCTTCAATTAACAAAACATCACAAGGTCGTAGTTCATAGCGAATACGCTCAAAATCGCATAAAGGAATGCCTTCATAGGGACGATCAGTGGTCAGCCACTGTACAAATTTGTTAAAAATACAATTATAAGTTTTAGAAAACATCGGTTTTTTCCTTAGGCGTTCTTTAAATTTAGTGCATCTAAGGTTAAATAGCCAACTTATTCAATAGTGAGTGGCAAGTCGGCTTTTTCGATTTGGATAAACCGAGAGGATATTTTTTTGGCGGAAGTATGGACTTGTTGTGCGTCTTTTTGGGCTTGATCAATGTGTTTTACGAGATTATCCATTCGCATTTCAAAACGATTAAAGTCTTCGCTGAGATGACGCAAATGTTCTTGAATGACGTGAATATGTTCCTTCGTTGCAAAATCTTTTAGAACAGCTCTCGCTGTCGTTAAAATGGCCATTAGCGTAGTGGGGGAGGCAAGCCAGACATTTAATCGATGTGCAAATTCCACTAGATCTGGAAAGTGCGCATGGATTTCTGCAAATACGGCTTCAGCCGGGATAAAAAGTACAGCGCCATTAGTGGTCTCGCCGGCAATAATATATTTGCTGGCGATATCGTTAATATGTTTTTTAATATCGACTTTAAAATCTTGTTGCGCTTTTTTGCGCTCGGGCGTTGTAGAATCGAAATCCGTCATTAATTGGAAATTTTCTAAGGGAAATTTAGAATCGATGACAATATGCCCTGTGGGTTCGGGTAAAAATAAAATACAATCGGCACGCATGCCATTGCTGAGGGTGTGCTGAAACGCGCATCTGTCTTTGGGTAACATGTTTTCGACAAGATTTTTCAGCTGCATTTCGCCAAAAGCACCACGTGATCGTTTATCCACTAAAATTTCTTGTAGGCTTACGACATTTGAGGAAAGCTCTGAGAGTTTTTTTTGTGCATCGTCAATCAATGCAAGTCTTTTAACGATATCTGTAAAAGTTGCGGTTGTTTTTTCAAAACCCTCACTGAGCCGTTTTTCGACATGGTAGCTAATTTCTTTAAGCTGTTCTTGAACCATTTTTTGAATTTCGCCGGATTCTTTGCTCTGTCTTAAGAGATTTTCATTGAGGCGTTGTTCTAGGGTTTGCGTGAGGTGAGCCAGGCGATCGATCATATTTTCTTTCAGATCGTGTTGTTGTCGAGTATTCAGTTGACTATACCAAATTAAAAAGCCGCATTGTAGACACATAAACACGAAAATGACAGCCGCGATAATAAGAACTAAGGTTTCAAGTGTGATGGCCATGTTGGGATCCCTGATTTTTTTTCAGTATACCCGATTTCGGTTGGGTTTGATTTATATTAAGAGAGATTCTAAATCATTCCCTTGGCTTTCGATTTGGAAGCGCAACAATTTAAGCGCCTCGCTTTGTAATTGTCTAACGCGTTCGCGTGTAAGGCCTATTTCAGTACCTGTTTTATCAAGGGTCATTTGATCGAATCCATTTAAGCCATAACGGCGTTCAACAACTGCTCTTTGTTTCATGTTAAGGCGAGACAGCCATTTGTCTAAATTTTGTTGTAATTTGTGACGATTCAGATTATCCAAGGGATCATTTTGTTCGTTACTCATTGTGTCTAGCAGCGGTTTGCTGATTTCATCTGAAATGGGTGTATCAATGGAGATAACGCGTTCGTTTAAATGGAACATTTTTTCGACTTCTTCTATCGTTTTACCCCAGGCTACTGCGATTTCTTCAACGGTTGGATCGTGATCTAAATTTTTAGATAAGGTATGGCTTGTTTTTAGACATTTATTCAGCCGTTTTACCATATGCACGGGTAGACGGATGGTGCGTGTTTGACTCATCACAGCGCGTTCGATGGTTTGCTGGATCCACCATGCACTGTAGGTGGAAAAGCGAAATCCGCGTTCGGGATCGAATTTTTCCACTGCCCGCATCAACCCAATATTACCTTCTTCAATTAAATCTAGGATGGCCATGCCACTCTTAAGATAACGTTTGGCAATTCTAACGACGAGGCGGAGGTTGCTTTCGATCATCCGTTTTCGGGCGATGGGATCTCCTTGTTGAACCAATCGACCATAGAATACTTCTTCTTCTTTCGAGAGTAGGGGAGTGATGCCAATCTCTTTTAAATAGATATCGGTTGGGTCCTTGAATACATCGTCTTCGTTTTCGTCTTTGTTTGCCGATAAATACATAGCTTCCACCCTGATTAGCTCTCTGTATAAGAGTGTCGGCTGGCTTTAAGATAAGCTTTAGAAGCATCTTTTTTATGTTGCATTATGTGTATATGCATGCTTGAAGAAAAATACAGTCACAAAATTTCATAATTTGAAACTATACTAACTTAAGGTGCGTAATAAAAAATTGGGAGAGAGACAATGGCAGAAGAGAAGCAAGCGGCAGAAGATGTGGCAGCAGCGCTAAAACTGGCAAATGAAAAAAAAATCAGAGAAGAGCTAATAGCGCAGCTAATAAAGACATGGGAAGGTCAGAATCCAAATAAGCAGATCACAGAGCCACAAAAACAAGAATTTGAAAGGCAAGCTGATGCGCAAATAGCAGCAGCACACCCGAATGCTCAACCCGCTGCCCCACTATCAAAATCTCAGGAAGCGCTAAAAGAACAACTATCTAAATTTAGTGATGTTTTTCAAGGTGGCCGTTTTGAATTTATTGGCACAGCGATTAAGGCATTGGGTGATTTTTTCGTAAAACTGATGCCTGTGTTTCAATCAATTATGCCTATGCTTAAAAACATAGGCCCAATGTTCAATCGTGCAGCAGAGGGGTCTAAAGAACTGTCTGATGCGACACCGATGGATGTTGTAAACAATTTACTAGAGAAGGGAAGACTGACTGCGGCTAATGCGATGTTGAAAGAAGAAGAGCTGCAATTGCTTAATGATATGGACAAAGCATTGGGGGCTGATAAGGAATCTGAAGTGTTCAAAGAACACACAGAGAAATTAACTGCATGTCGTCAAGAATTGAAAACATTAGAGGATGATTTAGAAGCATTAACGCCCTTGAAAAAAGATGAAACAAAAAAAGACGACCTAAAAGCACATTTAGAAAAAATAGAGCGAGACTTAAAGACAATTAAAGGACATTATGACACTCTTCAGCCTCTTGTAGCGGCTGCGGGGGATTCTTTAAAAAGCGTGTCTCTTGTTTTTGATCGCATGAAGCCAATAATAGAAGCACATCAGAAGCTATGTGAAAGGGAAGCAGCAGCATTGCCAAAAACGGTAACACCTCCGGTTTAACACGCCTCGCTCGTTTCC
>DAORSV010000039.1:0-15076 GCA_035443705.1 Gammaproteobacteria bacterium | reverse complement strand
CAAAACCTCTGGAAAGTGGGTGACACTCAACTTTCTTAGGAAATTTGTACAATAAATATCTCCATTTTTTTCTTTCCATTCCAAACCTAACGTTTCTAGTATTAAACCTATTTCTTGCAATAATAAATATAGATAATTTTTATTTAATAATGTTCTTTCTTGTACATCCATAGGTAAGAAGCGAATCATTTGTTCTCTAAACTTTTCCCCATGAATAATGCTCGATAAACGTTCAATCATTTTGTCAAGCTTTTGTGGATAATCACCAATTTTGTAATCCTGTATTTTTTTCTTTAAGTGCAAATAGAATATCGTAATGCAAAAGTTCTTTTTCTATAACGGGTCTCATGTGTACACGACCAGGCTCACGCATAGCACCTTCTACCAAATCTAGAAATTTATTATTTTCAATCTTCATTCAGTGCCTCTAAATTAACCATATTAATGTTACGGCCAACACGTTTTAAATCACGCCAAGCCATTGCTTTAGAAGCAATGCGCAGGGGTCTTTTTTCCACTGTTACGATCCCTTTTAAAATATCAGACCAATCTCGTTTAGTATGTGTGTATTCAATAGTGCCATATGGCGTTTGATAAACACCTTTTCGCCCAGTAGTAACAACTGTTATCCTATCCAGAGGAATCTGAGAAATTGCACCATACTCAGATAAAATGGACTCTAGACTGACATAATTGTATTCACCAGGACGCAAAGCTTTTGCAATATGTTCGATGGTATAACTATCCAAAGAGGTCGCTTGAGGATTAATGTAAATTCCACGACAAGCTCTTACTAGAATGTTATCTTTAACCAATCGTTTAAGCCCTTCATTAAAAGTTTTAGGCAGATCTTGTGGAAAAAGTTTACAAAGCTGATGCTTTGTAAATACGTATTTTCCCGCCTTATCCCATACCCTTAAAGTCTTTATGGCTTGAAGTTTCTTCATATTTCCCCTTTAAGTGGACATTAATACCACAAAAATTTAGCTTTTTTGTCTACTTAATAGAATAGCTTATTAATAAGTAGACGTCAAAACTATATTTTAATAGTATTTCTGTTCACTTAAAAAACCTTCTCTCTCCTGCTAAATGTCTGTAAATACAACAAAAAACACTAAATATCATATTTAGTTAAAGTATATTTGCACTAATTGGCTGTTTTTACGCATTAAAGAGAAAGTTAAACGACTTAAAATGGGTTTAATACTAAAGCGTCTCAGTTAAAATTACCAAAAAAGAGATAGTCATAAATTAATCAACTTTGTTCAGTCGCTGCCGGGTTGCTTCATACAAGCAAACTCCCGCAGCGACCGAGACATTTAAGCTCTCGACCACGCCCATCATGGGAATTTGCATTAAGACATCGCAGTGCTCTTCGGTTAAACGCCGAAGACCTGTGCCTTCTGCACCGAGCACAATCGCAACAGAACCTTTTAAATCCACTTGATACAAAGATTGGGTTGTTTGCATGGATGTACCCATGATCCAAACACCGAGTTTTTTGAGCATTTCTATCGCGCGAACCAAATTGGTGACTTGCACCACCGGAACTGTTTCGGCAGCACCACTCGCAACCTTACGCACAACGGGCGTTAAGCTCGCAGAGCGATCTTTGGGTATAATAACGGCTGTCACACCTACAGCATCTGCTGTGCGTAAACAAGCCCCCAAATTATGCGGATCTTGTACACCATCTAAAATTAAAAACAGCGGCGGTTTGTCACAAGCATCTATCAACGTTGAAAAATCATCTTCCGTTAATAACGGCTGCAAACGCACTTTAGCAGCGACACCCTGATGATTCCGTTCTGGCAACCATTGATCTAATTGTTTTTTAGAAACGCCACTTACATTCACACCCAATGTTTTTGCCAGCGACGCCAGCGATAAAAGCGATTTGTTATCGTGTGTATCTTGGATATGCAGTTCTAAAAACTGCTCGGGTTTTGAATTCAACAAATGCTGTATCGCATGGATCCCATAAATTAAATCTTCACGCATTTAATCTGCTCTTTTTTTGGTAATTTTTTTATTTTTATGACTTCTACTTTTGCTTTTATTTTTGCTTTTATTTTTTTTGTTTTTACTGTTTTTTTCAACGCCTGGTTTGTGATTGCCGCCTTTTTCGGACCTTGAGCGCTTCTGTTTTTTACCCGTCGCTTCTGACTCAAGCAATTCAAAATCGATTTTACGATCATCAATATCAACTCTTATCACCTTAACTTTAACGCTACCGCCCAGTTTATATTCAATACCCGAACGTTCGCCGACCAAGCGATGATGAATCGGATCAAAGTAATAATAATCATTACGTAGGCTTGTAACATGAACCAAACCATCAATATAAATATCTTTTAATTCTACAAAAAATCCAAAACGTGTCACACCCGAGATAATTCCCTCAAATTCTTCACCCAGGTGCTTTTGAATATACTGACATTTTAACCAACGAACTGCATCTCGTGTTGCATCATCAGCACGCCTTTCTGTCATAGAACTATGATCGCCTAACTTGACCAAAGATTCTTGAAATGCGTCTGTATTCGCTTCCTCAATCTTTTTCTCTGTCCATTGCCCACGCAACACCGTTCGAATTTGACGATGCACCAATAGATCGGGATAACGCCGAATGGGAGACGTAAAATGACAATAAGCTGGATACGCCAACCCAAAATGCCCCAAATTATCTTTGGAATAAACCGCCTGGCTTAAAGAACGCAATAACACCATTTGAATAATGTTTGCATCTGGCCGCTTTTGAATAGAACGTAACAATGCAGCATAATCCAAGGGCTGTGGTTTTTGCCCCCCACTCAAAGGTAACCCTAATTCATTGAGAAACACTTTTAAATCAGCTAATTTTTCTTCTGGTGGGCCTTCGTGATTACGATACATCCCCGGCAACTTATGCTTTTTCAAAAAGCGAGCACAAGCCACATTAGCACTTAACATACATTCTTCGATTAAGCGATGTGCATCATTACGCTGAACCGGCTCAATCTTATTGATTTTGCCATCTTTAGCAAAAATAATACGGGTTTCTACCGTTTCAAAATCGATTGCACCACGTTCTTCACGGGCATTTTTTAATATATGATAGAGTTTGTACAATGATTGTAAATGTGGTAAGAGTGCAACATATTGTTCCTTCAGCTTTTCGTTACCCTCGCCTAATAATGCAGCAACTTTAGTATAAGTTAAGCGCGCATGAGAACGCATTATGCCTTCTTGAAATTCATACCGTGTCGTCTTACCCTGATTATTAATGCTCATAATGCAGACCATACACAAACGGTCAACTTCGGGTTTAAGAGAACACAAACCATTCGATAATATCTCGGGTAACATGGGGATTACTTGTCCGGGAAAATAAACCGATGTTCCCCGCTCTGCCGCTTCCGCATCCAATGCGGTACCCGGGCGCACATAAAAGCTGACATCGGCAATTGCAACCGTTAAGCGAAAACCACCGTCCCGTTTTTCTTCGCAAAAAACAGCATCATCAAAATCTTTGGCATCTTCACCATCAATCGTAACTAAGGGAATTTCTCGGAGATCTAAACGACCGCGCTTGGCAGAACTTGGCACATCTTCTGTTAACTGACTGGTCTCTTTGGATATTGCTTCCGGCCAAACGTGTGGTAAACCATAAGCACGCATCGCTGCCTTAATTTCTATACCCGGTGTATTTTCAGATCCAAGAACTTCTAAAACGTGACCTAAAGGCTCTGTCCAACGTGTCGATTGTCTTTCTAGCGCAACAACCACAATCATGCCATCTTCTGCACCTTGTTCTTTGCCTTGTGGTATTAAAATATTTTGAATCACTTCTTTGCCATGTGGGATCACATGACAAAACCCCGCTTCTTGTACAAATCGACCCGTCACAACAATACGCTGTTGTTCAATAATTTCTGCCAACCTACCTTCTCTCGGCTGCTCGCCCTTCACCTCTATTGTCGAAACAATCACGCGATTACCCATATAAACAGCGTGCGCGTCATCCAAAGATAATAATATACGGTTACTGCCATCGTTAGGGATCACCCATGTCTTCGGTGGTCGACCCTTTTCAATCGCAACCGTACCTTCGACTAAAATGCGTTTTCCGGCAGGCCAAAAATAGCCTCCCCTTAATCGCTCTAATTGTTCGTCACGGATCATGGCTTTAATACGACGATGCAAAGCATCTTGCATCTCTTCATCGTCTAGCTTTAATTCTTCCAATAATTCTGCATAGGTAGCCGGTTGACCACGCCGTTTGATATGATCAGCTATAAATTCGCGGCTGGGAATAGGCCGTTCGTATTTGGCCGCTTCTCTGGCCGCATGGGGATCTGATTTGCTCGTCTTCTTACTCATATCTCTATCATAACATATAACATTGACAACCCCTAAAAGTCTCTGTAGATTTTGGGTCTCAATAAGCCTCGCCGAGGTGGTGAAACTGGTAGACACGCAAGTTTCAGGTACTTGTGGGGGAAACTCCTTGGAGGTTCAAGTCCTCTCCTCGGCACCATAAAAATTTTTTATTGTCGCACCGCATACAATAACGCAACGCCCATGAGCATACTCATTAAACCCATCAGCCTGAGTGCGTTATTGGGCTGCCCCGCAATACGTCCTATTGTTCTTCGCCAAGCCTCTGGCTTTAAAAAAGGGAGCATCCCTTCAATGACTAACACCAATGCAATCGCTACAAAAAAATCTTGCCACATTTTCTCTACTCTTTAATAAATGCTAAAAAATAAATCTCTACCAATCCCTTACTCACTACTGCCTGCCGACCCCACATTTCCAGCATTACGGAAATATTTGAAAAAATCTCCGTCAGGCTTTAAAACAAA
The DNA here is from genome assembly GCA_035443705.1 of Gammaproteobacteria bacterium. Lineage (GTDB taxonomy): Bacteria > Pseudomonadota > Gammaproteobacteria > UBA6186 > Azoamicaceae > CADEGZ01. The sequence continues at coordinate 10,229 of DAORSV010000039.1, read as the reverse complement.
AATATCATTTCTATTTCTAAAGACATTTTTATAAGCCTCTAGGCTTCTATAAAATCGGTAAAAGTCGGGCGACTGATTATAACTATCCGCATAAACTTGTGCCGCTTTTGCATCACCTTCTCCACGCAAACGCTCCGATTCTTTTTGCGCTTCCGCAATCATTACCCTTGCCATTCTGTCGGCATCTGCACGAATAATCGCCGCTTTTGATTCTCCACTGGCACGATATGCAACCGCAACACGTTTACGCTCACTGCTCATTCGCGCAAAAACTTTGTCGTTCACTTCTGGTGGATACTCTACACGATTAACACGCACATCAACAATTTCCATACCATAGGGTGTGACATTATCATTCGCACGTTTTCTTAATTTTTCCATTAACTCTTTACGATCACCAGAAACCACATTCTGTAAAGTGCGTTGTCCAAATTCCGAATGCAAAACACCTTTCACATTTTGGCGCAGTAATTGCTCTGCCCGATCACGTCCGCCTAATCCATCCGACATACCATACGTTGTGTTATAAAACAGCGCAAAATCACTGATACGCCATTGCACAAACAAATCAACCAATAACACTTCTTTTTCTTTAGTCACGATACGTTCGGAGGGCACTTCTGTCATACTTAAACGCATATCAAAAATATGTACGACATCGATCATCGGAATTTTACAATGGAGTCCTGGTCCATAAATTTTTACTTGTCCGTCCGCGTCTTTTTTGAGCTCCCCTAATCGCGCAATAATCGCGCGATCGGACTCATAAACGGTATAGACTGTTAACCCTAGTAATGCCAAACCAACGGCAACAATAATCAACACAGAGCGCAATGACTTAATCATGGGTTTTTCTCCTTAAATTGCGACGCCACGGGCATTTGCTCTTTTGCATTATTCGCCGAGAAACCACTGGTAGATTCATCTGCATTTGCCGGTTCCTTAGAAACACTACCCGCTATTAAACGATCTAAGGGTAAATAAATCATATTATTCCCCAGCCCTGAATCGACAACGACTTTGCTGGTTTTATCTAAGATTTGTTCCATCGCATCTAAATACATACGCGTCTGCATAACTTTAGGCGCTTTTAAATACTGCGGTAAGACCAAATTAAATCGCTGTACATTTCCTTCTGCAATTAAAATGGTCTCTTGTTTGTAACCCAATGCCTCATTTCGCAAACGCTCTGCATTACCTTTCGCTCTGGGCAATACCTCATTTTCGTAACCCCGAGCCTGATTGACTAATCGCTCTTCATCTGCGGAAGCTTTAATCACTTCATCAAATGCCGCACGGACTTCATCAGGTGCTTTCGCAAATTGCATAACCACATCTAATACCGCAAGACCCGTATGATAATTCTTTAGTGTTTCTATCATTTGTTCTTTAATAGCTGTCGCAATTTCAGATCGTTTTGAGGTTAACACCTCATCCATTGTAGATTGTCCTAATACCTGGCGTAATGCACTTTCTGCGGATTGATCAAGACTCCGAACTGGATTGACGACATTAAACAAATAAGCACGTACATCATCATTATCGTCACCCACACGATATTGAACAGCAACACCAACTGAAACAATATTACCATCACGTGTTAACATCAAACCATTATGATCACTCGTTGCAACTTGCTCTACATTAACCACTTCCTTCGACTCAATTAACGGAGGAAGCCAATGCGGACCCGGATCTTCGGTGCGCACATATTTTCCAAACCGCGTAACGACCGCACGTTCAGGTGGATCAACAATATATATGCCACTTATAATATACAAAACCAGTATAACCAGCAGCCCGATACCCGCAAAAAATTGAAATTCTTGCCCACTCCCATTCGTCGTAAAACCTGAACTGGGTTTACCGCTAAATAGCTGTTTTATTTTGTTATTGAAGTGTCGAAAAATTTGATCGAGATCAGGCGGACCTTGCTCACCATTTTTTCGACCCCAGGGATTATTGTTATCTTTATCGCCCGGTTTATTCCAAGCCATAGGGTAAGACTTTTTGATCATGTTTACACTTCCTATTTCCATGATTATGTTTTCTGCCAACAGGTTTCTAATTCAGGATCTTGTCTACACAATTGATCCCACTTAAGTCGCGGAACTCGAATCCGCAAGCACCAATGGCCTTCTGTATCGAGGGATTCACTGACAACCGCTCCCATCTCAAATAATAACGCTCTTACTTCCGACTTGTTAGATGACAAACCTATTTCGCCACTCACCATTTCGTACGCCAAACGCTCTGTGATTGCCTCTTTCAACAAACCAAGTCCAGCGCTCGTTGTTGCCGACATAAACACGCGTTGAACAGCCCCTTCTGCATCTCGTAACACCTGAGGCATTAAGGCTTTGGCCAAATCAATTTTATTGTAAACTTCTAAGCGCGGCACCGCCAGAGCTCCAATCTCCTCAAGGACCCTTTCAACATCTGCAATATGCGCCTCACGCGATTCATCTTGGCTATCGATGACATGCAGCAAAAGATCAGCATCTTTCGTTTCTTCGAGCGTTGCCCTAAATGCCTCTACTAACCCGTGTGGCAATTGACGAATAAAGCCAACGGTGTCGGCACAAATCACCTTACCCACAAAAGGCAATTCTATCGTACGCAATATAGGATCGAGCGTTGCAAATAATTGATCCGCAACAAATACGTCTGCGCCGGTTAATGCATTAAATAAGGTTGATTTCCCAACATTGGTATATCCAACCAACGACACCGTTGGCAATGATGCTTTTTGCCGCGATTGCCGTCCCTGATCTCGCTGTTTGCGAACTTTTTCTAACCTTGCTTGAATATATTTGATACGCCCTCGAATTAAACGACGATCAACTTCTAACTGGGTCTCACCAGGCCCTCTCAGACCAATGCCGCCTTTTTGTCGCTCTAAATGCGTCCAGCCACGCACCAAACGAGAAGCATGATGCTTAAGCTGAGCCAACTCAACTTGTAATTTACCTTCGTAAGTACGCGCACGTTGCGCAAAAATATCGAGAATAAGGCCTGTGCGATCGATGACACGACATTTTAAAGCACGTTCCAAATTACGTTCTTGTGCAGGCGTTAACGCATGATCAAACAAGACGAGTTCGACAGAATGTGCAGCAACAAGGGCTTCTAATTCTTGCACTTTACCACTGCCAATACAAAATTTGGCATCTGGTGCATCGCGCGTGGTGGTGATAATTTCTACAATCTCAGCGCCAGCGGCCAGTGCAAGTTCCCGAAATTCTTCGGCATCCGAAATGATATGTGCACTTCGCAAATGGAGATGAACTAAAACGACTCGTTCACCTCCTTCTGGTCGTTCAATCAACTACATATTCCCCAGCTCTTCTTCGCTCGCAAATTCTTCATCTTCGATTTCGGTTTCGTCATTTTCGTCAGCGTGTGCACCGTGAGCCAATTTAACATTACGCGTCGGAACAACCGTTGATATCGCATGCTTATAGACCATTTGGCTAACGCTGTTCTTTAACAACACAACAAATTGATCGAAAGATTCTACATGCCCCTGCAGCTTAATTCCATTTACTAAATAAATTGACACCGGTACCCGCTCTTTACGCAATGCGTTTAGGAATGGGTCTTGTAACATTTGGCCTTTAGACATATTTATTTTCTCCATGATGTTATTGTGGCTATTCCACCTAAACTCCCCTTAAGAAACGCAGTGTATCACGGTCGACAAAGAAGCTAAACGGGTATTTGAGAGCCAAGTGATATCAGATAAGCTTCTCAACCAAGTTAATTGTCGTTTCGCCAATTGCCGCGTTGCCACAATCGCCCTATAAATAATCTCATCAGAAGTGTATTCTCCTTCTAAATATTTCCAGACTTGGCGATACCCTACTGCACGCATCGATGGCATATTGCTATTCAAGTCGCCGCGCTTAAATAAAGCATCTACCTCCGCCACCAATCCCAACGCTAGCATCCGATGAAAGCGTTGTTCTATGTTTTGATGAAGCAGCGCACGATCGTTGGGAGCGAGTGCAAAAGCATGTATTTCATAATTTTTTCTGGCTTCCTCTGTCTTTTGTACACCAAAAAAGCTAGACATAGGCTGCCCTGTTATTGCATATACCTCCAAAGCACGTTGAATGCGTTGAGGATCATTAGGGTGAATACGTGCTGCGCTCTCGGGATCAATCCTCGCTAAATGTTGGTGCATGGCATCCCAACCTATTCTTTGTCCCTCTTCTAACAGGCTGGCTCGTGTCTTGGGATCGGCTGAAGGCAGATGTGATAACCCCTGCTGCAAGGCGCGAAAATAAAGCATTGTTCCACCCACTAATAATGGGATACGACCCCGTTCGCTAATCTCAGCAATCAACTGCGTTGCGTCTTTTGCAAATTCTGCAGCGGAATAGGTTTCACAAGGATCACGTATATCAATCAGGTGATGAGGTATCCCCTGCATCTCCGTCAAACTTGGCTTGCCGGTACCAATATTCATCCCCCGATAAACCATTGCGGAATCAACACTAATGATTTCAACGGGTATTTTATGAGCCAGTTCAATAGCAAATTCTGATTTCCCAGCAGCTGTTGGCCCCATTAAAAAAATGGCTGGGGGTTTCGCGGTTTTGCTGTTATTAAAAAGTATTGAGGAAATTAAAGTTTCTCTTTCGTTCGCAGGGAGGATGTTTTCATTAATTGTTGAATTTCTTTCATGCAATTCGCCAATTGTTTTTTAATTTTTCTATCTTTGCCATCACTTAAGCTAATAACTGAACCATGACTAAGAAAAGCACCTTTGGCATGGATGACATTGTCTACAGGTTTTTTTCGACCTATAAACGGCATTAAGATTGTCATATTTTCAACTCCTTAAACGCTTTTATAACACATGGTCTCATTGAGTCATCGGCAGTATACCGAGCTTAGATTAAAAAAACGAGCATCTTTTTAAAAAATTTAAAAAAAGAGCGATCGAAATTGTTCCAAGGTCAGCTGTTTATAAAACGGTTTTTTTTCATTCCCATACAAAAAGCCAGTATTTTTAAGTTCTAGCAACAACGCTTGATGCGCATCCTCCATTAATATTTGATTTTGAATAACCATGTCAGCCAGTAACTCTATACAGTGATCTACTATCGTCAGTGATAATAATTTGTTTAACAGGACATGTAAATTTTCTATTTCTGAACCCAACACCCTTGGAACTGAGCGTACCAAAACTAAATTATGACCCCCACCTGTTAATTCAAAACCCAAACGCCCCCAATCCAAAGCGCCAGATTCAAACGTTATGCCATTAGCAATTCTAATCGATTTTGGCATCAGCAAAGGGCGTTGCGTTATCCCGCCTGCCTGATATTCTTTCCGTAATATCTGTCTCAGATAAACACGATACGCTGCTTTTACATCAACAATCATTCCCCCTTGTGCATTCTCAAGCCACAAAAATTCGCCCTTAAAAAGAAACTGTGGTTTATCTAGCTTCGACTGCTGGACATTCGCATTCACATCCATATCGATATCGGCCTGTTCTCTCCTTTGAAAAACGGGAGTTAGGAGAAATTTTGCATCCTCACCGATCTTATTGGGATTTCCTTGCTTTAAACCTTCTTGTATTGCATAAGATAAAAAAGCATGTACTGTACGAGCCTCTCTAAAACGCACCTCGTGCTTTGTAGGATGCACATTAACATCCACTGCAGTCGCATCACATTCAAAATACAATACATACGCTGGGAATCGACCTAAAGAATTGATAGACTGATACGCTTGTCGCACAGCGTGCATCACAATTTTGTCGCGCACAATTCGGCCATTAACATAAAAATATTGTAAATCTGCTTGGCTACGCATCGTGTTTTCAGAACCTAACCAGCCTGTTAATTTTAAACCATTTGCTTCTGCTTCAATATAATAAGCCTCTTCAACAAAACGTTTGCCACATAACTGCGCCACACGTCGAATATGTGCTTCTAAACTCCGACATATTGGTAACCGTTTTTGTACGCCATCATTCTGTTGAAACTTAAAAGCCACCGCCGGTTGACTTAAAGCAATACGTTTAAATATTTCTTCTAAATACGCCGCTTCTGTTTTTTCCGACTTTAAAAATTTACGTCGCGCAGGCGTATTATAAAAAAGATCGCGAACTGCAATTAAAGTGCCTGGGCGTTTTGCAACAGGCTGTAAGCTCGGCGGTTTATCGCGACCCTCTAATTGAATAGACCATCCACAAGATTGTTCTTCAACCGCAGAAATCAATTCTAAACGTGATACCGAACTAATGCTTGCTAATGCTTCTCCGCGAAACCCATAAGATTTTACACCTTCTAAATCCGACAAACTGGCAATTTTACTGGTTGCATGCGATGCAATAGCCAGCGGTAAATCTTCTTTACAAATACCTAACCCATTGTCTTGCACTTGAATTAATTTTGTACCGCCGCGTTCAATCGTAATTTCGATCTCGGTGCTTTTTGCATCCAAACTGTTTTCTAACAATTCTTTCAGCACTGATGCAGGTCGTTCGACCACTTCACCCGCTGCAATCTGATTCGCTAAATGTACAGGCAATTGATGAATGCGTTTTTGTTCTAACTTTCGCTCTGAATTTTTTTCTAATTTTTCTTCTACGATCATTTTGATTTATCTCTTTTTATTAATTTTTTAATTTTTAAGCCCCTGCCTTCAGGGATTAAACTTAATTCTAAAATCAAATCTGCTTTAGGTAAAAATCCTAAACCCCGTTCGGGCCATTCCACCAAAATAATGGCATCTTCGGTAAAATAATCTCGAACCCCCATTAATTCTAATTCTTCGGGATCATTCAAACGATACAAATCAAAATGATAAATCCTGCATGTTTCAAATTGATACGGTTCAACCAATGTAAATGTTGGGCTTTTTACAGAATCTTGATATCCGAAACCCCTTAGAAATCCGCGAACAAGCGTTGTTTTGCCCGCACCTAATTCTCCTTCTAAAAAAATCACAGTGGGTGGTTTAACGATTGCGGCAAGTTGTTTACCAAACGCTTCTGTCGCAAGGGCATCTGGCAAAATAATCGTTGATTCTGTCTCTGATGCGCTTAGTTCAAGCACGTCCGAAGTCCTTCGAATAAATCGCGCGCAAGGATCCCGCGCTCACCACGTGTGCTGGCTTTATCACCTGCTGTAGCATGTGCGACAACGCCCAAACGTGCGGCATCTAACAACGAAAGGCCTTGTGCCACTAAGGCCGCTTCTCCTGCCAAACAACAGGCGCCACCCATGCCATAGTCACCCCCGACAATTAATACATGTCCAAAGTCACCTTTATGGGCATCGCGTGCCCGGGGGTGCAAGGGTTGACGGCAGGCTTCTAAAGCCAGCGTTCTGAAATCCGATTGACTCATGTTTAGATCCCTTTGGTGCTCGGTGATTTGCCCTAGGATATCGAGTCGAGACGAAGGGGTCAAATCAAAGGCAATGGGGCCATGGGGTTAAAGTAATTCCTCAGTAGGCCGAATATCTATATCAATAATCCGATTATTAGGAGATGGCCGTTATGAGCTCAGAAATAGAACAATTGCAACAGAACATAGATAACACTATCCGCGATGCGACCAATTTACTTGAACAAGCAAAACAGCATTTAAAAACTTTAGAAACCAAAGGATATATTTATGAACTGAACTCCCTTCCCATCGAATTGGGACAGGAAGTCATTCAATTTATTCTTTTTTGTAGACTAATTGATACTAAAAAGGCTGAATTAGAAAAACTAAAAACGGAAATAACGCCAGAAAATATAAATGCTCCAGATCCACAGGAAACAAATTTTTCTCAGGATTTACCCAAATCAGAAGAATCCACAAGCAAAAAAGAATCGAAAAACAAAGAAGAATCGACCATGAATGAAGAAGAAAACGAAGATTGGGCTGCTGAAGCAGATGCGGAAGCGAAAGAAAAAATCGCTAGAGGCGAAAAACTATTTGACCCTGTTGAATTTGCAAAATCAATACAACTGGACATAAACAAGCCAAAAATAAACACCAAATCTGTTAACGCACAATATCAAGAGCTGGCAAATTCAATTAAACGACTTGAAGCGGACTTTCCAAAAAATAAGGAAAGCTCAATTCAGAAAATAGTAGACAAAGAAACAGCAATAAAAATGCTTTTTTCTCCCGCGATGCTGTATTTGAAAAAAAGACAAGCTGAAGCGAAAGAGCAAACGCCTGTATCTGATACACCCACAGCACCCTCCTCAGATCCTAAAAGGTAATGGGGTCAAATCCGCCCATGATAACAAAAGTGCTAAACATATATTTAAAAAATGCTTGCTAGCGCTCGCGTAAAAAAATATCGTTTAAAATCAAACAGATATGTATTTTGTCAACTTAGGTTGACAAAATAGTTTTTGTCGAGTATACTTGACACCACTGCCAATCTAATCCTTTAGGCGATCTTTTATGCTTTCTGATGAGTCTCTTTTAGAAATCCTAAGCGAATGGAGCTTCTGGGATGCAGAACCGCCATCTGGGCTAACAAGACAATTAGCATTACCAAAAGCGCTACAAGCCGATTTAGCATTGATTATCCAGGGTGTACGCCGCTGTGGGAAGTCAACATTACTCTCGCAATTACCAAAGCATTACCATATTCCACTGGCGCAATGTTACTACTGTAATTTTGAAGATCCACGATTAATGAATGATCTTGACCATAAACTCTTAACGCGTATCAAAACACTCGCTCGAAATAAAATTCCCGCTGAAAAGCCATGTTATTTCTTTTTTGACGAAATACAAAATGTACAAGATTGGGAAAAATGGATACATACGCAACTCGAACGCCCAAAGCAAAATCACTTTATCTTGACTGGTTCTAACTCACGTCTTTTGAGTGGTGAATTCGGAACTGCCTTAACCGGACGCCATATAACACTTGAATTATTCCCTTTTTTGTTTGCAGAATTTAAGGCATTATTTCCAAATAAAACGCTCGAAGATTATTTAATTTCGGGGGGATTCCCAAGACCACTGACATTCGATCAGCCTTATCAATTACTGCAAGAATACTTTAACGATATTATTTTGAGAGATGTTTTAAAAAGAGTGCACGCACGCACGCCAGATGCCATTAAACAGGTTGCTAAAATGGCATTTGAAACCTGCGGCTCTGAACTCAGTTATAGAAAAATTGCCGCCGTCACAGGTTTGACAGTAGATACGGTTAAAGCTTATCTCGAGGCTTGTGAAAGCGCCTATTTGCTTTTTGCTTGCAATTATTTTGCATTCTCAGAAAAAAAACAACTCAGCAAACAAAAAAAATATTACCCTATTGATTCCGGTATGCGATTTTCGACAACAAACACGATGAATCGTGACTTGGGCAAAAGTCTAGAGATGATGATCTTTTTACGTTTAAAACAAACGCATGACCAAGTATTCTATTGGAGTGAACTTCACAAAGGTGAGGTAGATTTTGTTGCAGTACGCGGAAAAACCATTGTACCATATCAAGTCACTTGGAATGGTTCTGAGCCGCGACACGAAAAAGCACTACAACATTTCTACGAAAATTTCCCACAAGCAAGTGAAGCGGTATTTATCACGCGTGACAATGCAGAAGATTTTTTGTGATCTCCCTTATTCAAGCAGAAAAAAAGTGTCTCTATAATGCCGCAATTCCCCAATAGACTCTTTGATATCTTCCATTGCAAGATGCATGGATTTTTTCTTAAACAATTTGACAATACTTGGCTTCCAATGTTTTGCCAGTTCTTTTACCGTGCTGACATCCAAGTTACGATAATGAAAATATTGTTCTAATTTTGGCATATGTCGATATAAAAATCGTCTATCTTGGCAAATACTATTGCCACACATCGGGGAGCGATTTGGTGGCACAAAACGCATAATAAATTCCAAGGTTTGCGCCTCTGCGTCTTCTTCATTCATCGGGCTGTTCCGGACGCGTTCAACCAAACCTGAACGTGTATGCTGTTTGGTATTCCACTCATCCATGGCGAGCAGTCTTTTTTCTGATTGCGCGATCGCAAAAACAGGCCCTTCAGCAATAATCTCTAAATTGCGATCGGTAATGACAGTGGCAATTTCGATAATGCGGTCTTCATCTGGATTAAGGCCTGTCATTTCTAAATCGATCCAAATGAGGTGGAGTGGGTTTGGTTTCATTAATCTTCTCATCGCCATAAATTAAAGGAATTTGATTATACCTCATGTTACCTTACAGTTAAACACAAAAGTA
>DAORSV010000038.1:0-15933 GCA_035443705.1 Gammaproteobacteria bacterium | reverse complement strand
GCTTGACCTAGGTATAAGGCTTGTGCGCAGACTTCACCGCTATGATTAATGCGCATCAGGGCTGCAGAGGCTGTTTGTTCGACCGCAGAAAGCGTATCCGTCCGATAAGGGTCGGGTTGACCCTTTTCAGGTAATTGAGCTATGGTTTTTATAGAGGGGATACCTTTTGGTAAGGCGTTTAAGATCTTATCAAGTCGGTGAATTATTTGATCAGCCAAGGAATTTTCTTTCATATTAAGTAGGGTAGCAGAGTTTTTTTAAGCGTAACAGGGGGGCTGTAGCAATGAAGCAAGGGAATCAATGGGCGCAACTCGCGGTAGCGGCCATTTTATCGGCAGGAATTGCGGTTGGTGTGGGGGAGGCGTTAGCGGATGAAGAAGCGCCTATGGAGAAATGCTATGGCATCGCTAAAAAAGGGATGAATGCCTGTGCTGCAAAAGATCATTCTTGTGCAGGAGTTTCTACAATAGATAACGATCCTGCTGAATGGATCCTAGTGCCTCTGGGAACATGCAAAAAATTGGGTGGAAGTTTAAAAGGGGAATGATGCATAAGAAATCATCCTTTCAGCTTCGAGATCTACAGCAACGCTTTATTGATAATTTAAGTGCCAAGCGCAGTGATTCTCTTTTTTTGGGTTTATTTGACATTTATGTTAACAATAGACACATTCGTTTATTAAAGGCATTGGCTAATACCTATCCAGTTTGTCAAAAGCTTGTCGGTGAACAGTATTTTCGGAGGATGGTGAATCCTTATTTAGAACAACATTCATCCTATTCCCCCAGCTTAAATGATTATGGCGCTGGTTTGGCAGAGGCTCTTTTGGATTCTCCGTTTGTTTTAGGGTTGCCCTATTTGATCGACATTGTTCGCTTAGAATGGAATATTCAGTGTCTTTTAATCGGCGCTGACGAACGTGCATTTGATTGGAGCATGCTTGCTTTAATCCCCAGTTCTCAATATGCGGATCTGATTTTTCATCGGCCAGCAAATAGCGTTTTGATGTATTCCGCTTTTCCAATCGATCGCATTTGGGAAACCAATCAAGTTGATTTTACCGGGAACGATAGTGTTGATTTAACAGAAGGGGCGGTTTATCTTTTTGTTAGACGTTTCTGTTTTGATATCAGAATTGATCGCTTAACTGCGCTCCAATGGGAGATATTAAATGCCATTGATGGAAAACGATCTTTAGAAGAGTTGCGGACGGTTTTGATCGGAAAAGCCGAGGAAAAAGTGATTATAGAAAGCCTGCCCGCCTTGATAAAAGCGGGATACATTGTCAATTTTTCCTAAGAAAAAGCGAGTTCTTTTTCTTAAACGAGATTTTCCACATTGGCTTTTTGTACGGAATCTGGATTTACATGATCTAGTTTGTTAAGCAAACTGCTTAAGCCTTGTTCCCATTGGGATTGGCGTGTTTTTAGTGCTGCATTCTCGGTTTGTAGCGCGTCATTTTTTTCTTCGAGATCAGAAACCTGCAATCGCAAAATTTCTAAGGTCTCGATCATATCATCTAATTTTACTTCTAATTGAAGCAATAAAGCGTTAGACATGGCTTGTCCCTCCTCTAAGTCGTCTAGACTATTGTAAACTACAATTTAAGAAGCGTCATTAAACATCGTCATAAGAGGATAAATTTATTAAAAAACAACAGAGACCCGGACTATGGCAAATTTTGTTGAGTGTGCTGAGCGCGTTTTTTGGCGTACAAAGTACAGCAGTGCGTGAACGGGATTTTAACGAAGGCCAATCATGGTGGGTATATCTCGTTATAGGTTTCATTGTGGTGTTAATTTTTGTGGTACTGCTGGTTTTACTAGCAAAGTTTCTGGGAAGCCTGCCCGCTTAGGGGTTGGTTTTTGGCCAACCCCTCGGCATCTTAGCAAAACAAGATTTCTGCTTGAATACCTCGTTCTTCCATAATGGAACGAAGCAGCTTTAAGGCTTCAACTTGAATTTGACGGACGCGTTCTCGCGTTAGACCCACTTCAACGCCGACTTCTTCCAATGTAGCTTCTTCAAATCCGCGTAATCCAAACCGTCGCAATAAAATGGATCGTTGCTTTTCGTTTAACATACTAAGACATGCTTCCAGCTGACCTTGCATGTTTGAGTTTTCTAGAATGGCGGCAGGCCCATCATTGTTATGATCCGCTAAAGCTTCGAGCAGTGGCTTATCGGTATCTTCACCCATGGGCGTGTCTACCGACAGCGTTCTCTCATTGAGTCGTAACAATCGATTCACATCTTCTGGCGCTTTAGATAAAGCTTTCGCAATGTCCTCGAAAGTGGGTTCGTGATCAAGTTGTTGCGTAATTTCACGTCCTTTACGCAAACAGACATTAAGCTCTTTAAGAATGTGAATAGGCAAACGAATGGTGCGTGTTTGGTTCATAATGGCGCGTTCGATATTCTGGCGTATCCACCAGGTGGCATAAGTCGAAAAGCGAAATCCGCGTTCAGGATCAAATTTCTCAACGGCACGGATTAAACCTAAATTGCCTTCTTCTACCAAATCCAACAAAGCGAGACCTCGATTTAAATAACGGCGTGCGATTTTAACCACCAATCGAAGATTGCATTTCACCATATGGTTTCGTGCATTTTCTTCGCCTAGACGTGCACGACGCGCGTAAAAAACTTCTTCTTCGGCTGTTAGTAGAGGTGAAGCGCCAATTTCAACAAGGTACAGTTGAGTGGGATCTGATTCCTGTTTCCGGGCGGCTTTTGTAGCGGCTTTGGACTCTGCCACTTCCCACTCGGTTTCTGGTTCAGCGCAAACAATTTCGGCTTCAATGGCATCAATCTCGGGTTCTTCGTCTAAAGGTTCTTCTAGAACCATTTCTTCTCTTTCTTCTAAAAGAATAACATCTTCTACTTCTACGTCATCTGGCTTCCATTCCTTAAGCATCGCGTTCCCCCTTGTTCGATAGCATCCATGCACGACCCGAGACAATTTAATAGTATAGTTCTTTTACGAGAATTTCAAATATTATCTCAAAGTGGTTTGTGTATAAACTAACTATCAATGTCGGCTCTGAATAATTAGGTGATAGACTTTAAATACTGATGTACTATAACAAAAAGAGGTTAATAGGGAGTTTTAATGTGACACGATCGGAACTGATTCAAATTGTGTCTAGCCGTCAGGGGCAGCTGTCTGAAAAAAATACAGAAAAGATCGTTAAAGATATATTTAATCAGATGGCGGAGGCGCTAGGGGCGGGTCATCGTATAGAGATTCGAGGTTTTGGTAGTTTTTCCATACGATATCATGCGGCACGTATGGCAAGAAATCCTAAAACCGGTGAATATGTTTCTAAGGAAGGAAAATATTCCTTACATTTTAAACCCGGCAAAGATATGCGGGATAGGGTTAATCAGTTTCCGCAGTGTGATGACGACAAGGAGTCAGTATGAAGATAAAACAGCAATGGGCATTGTTTGGGTTTTTAACCTTGGGTGTTTCATGCATGTCGGTACATGCAGATTTTGGGGTAGTTGATAGTGCAAGATCGGCAGAACCTTATGGAAATGCCCAAACAGGAAGTTTTCATCGTGCAATAACGGGTGGAACAAGATTAACCGCGAGAGAAGAAGCTGAATTGTCTGCAGCGCTGCCTGTGCGCGAAGCAGAAAATTATTACGGCAGACTAAGACTTAACTTTAGTACGCTTACCTTAGATGAGCTTAAAAATCGTTCTTCAGGTCTAGATAGGACAGGGCTCGTTGCTAAAAAACGCGTGAGCGTGAACCAGACCGGCTTAGAGGTTGCTTTAGGTTATAGCTGGTCTCCTTCATTTAGAGGCGATATAGAATATCTGGTCAATAAAAATTTGGATTACACTGCTAATCCTGTCCTGAGTGGTACACCTGCGGCACGTCAATTAAGGGCGCAATTTAAAAATAGTACGATACTTGCAAATGTCTATTATGAATTCTTAGGTCTCAATCGATTTAAGCCTTATTTAACCGTAGGGCTTGGTCCGTCGGTCAACAGCGTGCAATCCAGCATTACAGCTGCGCCATATGATGCCGCGGGTTCTGCGACTTTGCGCAAGTTCGGGGTTGCTTGGGCTGGAGGCGTTGGTTTACGCGTTGCTGTGTTTTCGCGTTGGCATATTGATGTTAGCTATCGTTATATTCGTTTGGGCAGTGGTATTAATATTAAGCCGACCAGCCAGTTTAAATTATTGGGTGCTACGAGTCTGAATGCGGTTAGCTTGGGCTTGATGTATTATTTCTAAGTACGCTTTGCCTACAATGCTTTTTTCATAACCGCCTGTGCTATATTTTAGGGTGTGGCTGGCACTCTATTCCGTTGAAACGAGCATCCTGTAACAGTTAAGAGCACGACAATGATTGAAAAAAGCATAACGATAAAGCCATAGTTCATTTTATTTATCAGAGGTGTTAATATCAACGGCGTTACGCTGGCAATGGAATATGCCATATTATAACAAAGCCCAATGCCTGTTGAGCGCATATTTACCGGAAACAGTGTCGATAAAACCACAAAATTATTGGTTGCATAACTCGCAATAAAGAGCTGGTAGCCTAGTAGGAAAAACGCTAATGCAAATTGTGAATTTAGGTTTAATAATTTTAAAGATACAGCTAAAAAGAGTAGAAAAAATAGCGTTAGTATTTTAAGGGCTTTTTCTCTATTTAAGCGATCGAATAAATGTCCAAATAGGGGCGACCAAAAAACGGTGAGTAGTATACTGAATGTCATCCAAGAAAATATGGCTTCAGCCGTGTAATTAAAATATTGTTTTAAATAAATCGGTAAGTACAGGCTGAAAATAATCAGATAAGAAAAGAACAGGGTGCCAGACATGCCCTGTAGTAAATCTTTCCAGTGCGATTTAAATAAATCGCGGGTGAGTTGTTTAGAAGAACGATGCAAAATGGCACTTTGTTGTCCCTTTAGAAAATCAGGAGTTTCCTCGATGCGCGTTCTCATGATAAACACAAGTAAGGCTAAAGTGCCGCCTAATAGAAAAGGAAGTCGCCAAACCCAAGCAATAATTTCATCATGTAAAAATTGACGTGTGATAATTGCGACTACTAAAGAGGCGAGCAAGGTGCCGATAGCGGTGCTAGACATCATAATACCAAAGTATTTTCCTGAAGAGCCTGTTTTTGTGTTTTCTTTGATAATGGTCGTCATATTGGGCATTTCTGCGCCAAAAGAAAGTCCTTGCAGTACGCGTGCAAGGGTTAATAATATCGGTGAGAATATCCCAATGGCTTCATAGGTTGGTAGTAAGCCAATCATCATCGTCGACGCAGCCATGACCAGCATAACCATAAGAAGTGTTTTTTTTCTGCCATAAATATCTGCTACTAGACCAAATAGATATCCACCGATAGGGCGGGCAATATATCCAATCGATAAAATGGAAAATGTTTTTAAATAAGCCACATCTGTGTTACTGGCTGGAAAAAAGATTTCTGAAAGATAGATAACCATCATTCCATAGATAATAAAGTCATAGTATTCTAAAATTGCGCCAAGACAACTTAAGAAAATAGCCTTATTTTTTTTTATTTGGCTGCTGATGTTGTTGATTGTGTAGGTCTTGTTCATTTGCTCTCCAAATGCATAACCCAGCTAAATTCACCGGGTGTTTCATTTACGATAATGTCGGATTTTGCATTGTAAACAATCGGGTAATTGGTAGGTCCATGACCAAATTGATCGTTTTTAAACACAGGAATTTGCGTGTCTGTGGCAAAGCGTTCTATAGCGATGCGAATTGTTTCAGCGATAAGAGGAGTATCTGGGTTATCCGATGCATCTGAGGCTATGAATTGTCCCAAAATAATACTGTGAACGTCTTTTAAAAGGCCGGCTTGTTTTAAGTGATTTAAAGCGCGGTCTATTCTATAGCCTTTTTCACCGACTTCTTCTAGAAATAAAATCTTTCCTGCTGTTTGAATTTGCCACGGGGTGCCGATATTGGTTTGAAGCGTCGCTAAATTACCACCTGTTATACATCCCGAGATTTTTTTTATTTTTGAGGCTGCTGTGTTTAAAGGAATTAGCGGATCCAAGGTTAATGTTTTTTTACTTTTGGACACGATAGTTGCAATTCGTTCGAAGTTTTGAGGATCTTGATTGGGATTTAAGAGACTCGCTAACCCCGCGCCATGAATGGTTCGCCAACCCCACTGTTGCGATAGAAAGAGATGTAGTGCTGTGATATCACTAGACCCAATAAAAATTTTTTCAGTTTTTGGTTTTGGACATTGACTTAAATAATCAATTAATCGGGCGCTGCCATATCCGCCACGGAGCGTCCAAATAATGGTGTTGCTTGATTTATCCTCAAGGGCATTTTTCAATTGCAAAAATCGGTTTTCGTCACTGTTGGCATGAAAAATAATATTTTTTTCTACCAGGTTGTCTGGAACATCAATTTTTAAATGGGTTGTCGTTTTGAGTTGCTCTATAATTTCGAGATTACATGTAGAAGCAGGTGCAATTAACCGAATTGTGCGGGACTGAAAAGCTTTTTGAAAATCTGAATTGGTTACAATAGGGTTAAAATCGAGTTTTTTTTGAAGCATGTTTGTACATCCGCACAGTATAATAAAATAACCGCAATATAAGTACTTTTCCTAAGGAACGCACACAAAGAACTTCCCCTTTTTTTGCTCGCCCAACTCGCTACGCTCAAACATTGGCTCGCTCAAAAGTGGCAGTTCTTTCTCTGCGTTCCTAAACATTAAATCGAAAATGCATAACATCACCGTCTTGAACGATATACTCTTTTCCTTCCAGTCGCCATTTGCCGGCGTCTTTAGCGCCTTGCTCGCCTTTGTAAGCAATAAAGTCTTCATATCGAATGACCTCTGCACGAATAAAGCCTTTTTCAAAATCGGTATGGATTACACCGGCCGCTTGTGGGGCAGTAAAACCCACGGGAATAGTCCAAGCACGTACTTCCTTTACACCCGCGGTAAAATAGGTTTGTAAATGCAGTAAACCATAACCGCCTCGAATGACGCGATCGAGACCGGGTTCGCTTAATCCCAAGTCTTTTAGAAATTCGATTTTTTCAGTAGGTTCTAATTCTGAGATTTCCGCTTCAATAGCAGCGCAAATAGATACAACAATCGCACCTTCTGCTTTTGCAATTTTTTCAACAATTGCTAAATAGGGGTTATTTTCAAATCCTTTTTCATCCACATTGGCAATATACATGATGGGCTTGGCGGTTAATAATTGTAGCGATTTAATCAATGCTTTGTTGGCATCATCGGTTTTAAATGTGCGCGCAGGTGCGCCATTGTTCATATGTTCTATGAGTTTTTCTATCCATTCTTTTTCAATGATAGCGGACTTTTGTCCGCTTTTCGCGTTTTTAGCGGCTTTTAGATAGGTCCCTTCGATTGTTTTTAAATCAGCGAGCAAGAGCTCTGTATTGATCACCTCGATGTCGCTTGCTGGATTAATGGAACCTGCAACATGGATAATATCATTGTTGTCAAAGCAACGAACAATATGCGCAATAGCATCAGTTTCTCGAATATTGGCCAAAAATTGATTACCTAATCCCTCGCCTTTAGAAGCACCTTTTACGAGTCCTGCGATATCCACAAATTCCATGGTGGTTGGCAAAATACGCTCTGGTTTTACGATAGCTGCCAGTGCATCTAATCGAGGATCAGGCATGGGGACACGCCCAATATTGGGCTCAATCGTGCAAAATGGGTAATTTTGCGCTGCGATGCCTGCTCGTGTCAGTGCGTTAAAGAGGGTTGATTTTCCGACATTGGGGAGACCAACGATGCCACAATTAAATCCCATGGTTTAAATCCTAAGGTATAAGCCATTTTTGTAAAGCAGATATTGCTGCTTGAATAGCCGTTTTAATAAGTTGTTTGTCTTCTTTTGAAGGATTACTTAAAACGTAATCCGCTACTTCGTCTTTATTGCCCGGGTGACCGATGCCCAAACGTATTCGGTGAAATGTTCGACTGTTCAAATGGTGAATAATATCTCGAAGTCCATTATGACCAGCATGTCCGCCGTCGGTTTTAAAACGAAATTCGCCTGCGGGAAAATCTAGTTCATCATGCACAACCAAAATGGCTTCGGGGGGAATCTTATAGTATTTGGAAAATAAGCTCACAGCTTGTCCACTATGATTCATAAAAGTAGTGGGGATCAGAATGTGGAAGTCTTTTCCGCCAAAGGTCCATTTTGCGTGTCGTGCATGAAATTTGGATTCTAGTTTTAAAGAGAGACGAAACTGTTGACAAAGGGCGTCTGCAAACCATTCCCCCGCATTGTGACGGGTGTCTTTGTAATCCGGGCCCGGGTTTCCGAGCCCAACAATTAACTGTATGCCAGGACTTGATGACGACACTACGACTTGCGGCCCTTCTCTTTATCGTTACTGTCTGCTGTTGTCCCATCCGCGGCAGACGCTTTTGCTTCCTTTCCTTTTGGTACAACCTCAGTTTCTGTAGCTTCTGGTGCGGGTGTCTCGCTCTCTTCTTTCATTTGACGCGGTAAGTGGATAGCCACGACTGCGTGATCGTGATCAGCAATATTACCATGAGAAAAGGCAACCAACTCTGTGCCTTTAGGTAATTTTAGCTGAGACAAATGTATGGATTGATCTAAATCGAGCTTAGAAATATCCACGACAATTTCTTCAGGTAAGTCGCTTGCCAAGCAGTGTAATTCCACATCGATCATCGGGTGGTTGACGATACCACCGGCTAAAACGCCAGGTGCTTTTTCTGCACCAACAAAGCGGAGTGGAATATGCATATTGAGATGATCTGTTGCATTTACGCGTAAAAAGTCCATATGAAAGATGGCCTTTTTAAAGTGATGACGTTGTAGATCCTTCAAAACAGCTTTGTGCTTTTTACCTGCGATATGTAAAGTCAAAATATGTGAATAGAATGCTTTATTTTCTAAGGCGTGCATGACCTTTTTATGGTCTAATGTAATGGCAGTTGGGGCTTCTCCACCGCCGTAAATAATAGCTGGGATCTTGTCTTGCGTACGACGTAGGCGGCGGCTCGCACCTTTCCCCTGGTCTTGACGCAATTCTGCATGTAATTCAAAGGTTGCTTTTGCAGTCATTGTTCGTCTCCTAAAATAAGGGTTTTGATTAAAACTTCTATCCGCTTTTCCGCGACCAGAAAAAGAGGACATATAGGGGCTAAGCCCTAAGTCAAGGACTATACTCCAGGGGGCATTTTAGGTCAAGAAAACATCTTTTGTAGGGCGTATTTCTGTGTTCGTTCTTAATTTAAAGTTGACAAACTTAAATCTTAGTCCCTAAACTTTGTTTCTTTAGAAAGGGTAGACGGTAATGTTCTCTATCCTTATGCGTCGAGGGGTGCAGTGCATTTGGCTTGGTGGCAAGGCATATAAAAGGCTATAGCGAAAATGAAAAATCCAAAATTGAAAAAAGCGTTTCAGGATGAAATTAGAGAATCTTGTCTACAATGTGGCGTAGAGGGATTAAAGGCCTATTGGGATGAAGAATTAGAATACTATATTTATTTATCCGATACGGATGTTTGCGAGAGCTGCCAGCCTGCTGTCTATTACCCACAAGTTGTTTAACGTATGGCGATTGATCACACGATCAATTTTGCTTGCGCAACTTTCGAACGTAGGGGTTGATTTGTCATGGTTGTCACAAACTGGCTGACTGCAATTAAGGCATCCAAATCTATACCCGTTTTAATACCCATGCCATCTAACAGATAAATAACATCTTCAGTTGCGACATTACCAGAAGTGCCTTTAGCATAGGGGCAGCCACCTAAACTCGTAATGGTCGTGTCAACGATAGCAATCCTAAGTTCAAGACATGCATAAATGTTGGCCAATGCCGTAAGTGTCATGAAAGTGAACAGCCAACTGTAAACCATCGCGAGGTTCAACTTCTACAATTCTAACAAATTTAGGAAAATTTTTATGCATCTTTCAAATGTAATCCATTTTTGAAGAAGGGCATAGTTTTATGTTAGGATTTTTTATTGTACGTAATGGAGAGTAATCAATGTATATAACGAGCAGTCAGGGTACAAAAATTGCGTATCATAAAATTTCTGGGAAATCACCGGGTATTATTTTTTTCGGTGGGTTTAAGTCGGATATGACAGGTACAAAAGCCAGTTATTTAGAAAGTGTTTGTCAACGCTTAGGGCAGGCGTATGTACGGTTTGATTATTCTGGACATGGCGCCTCTTCGGGTAAGTTTGAAGAAGGCACCATTGGCAGTTGGTTAGAGGATGCCTTGTGTGTATTAGACAACCTAACAGAGGGCCCACAAATTATTGTAGGTTCTAGTATGGGTGGATGGTTAATGATGTTAGCCGCGCTTAAACGACCTGATCGCATTAAGGCTTTGGTTGGTATTGCGTCCGCACCCGATTTTGTAGAAGATCTTAGCCACATGCAGGTTGTGCAGGAAGAAGTACTCGCTAAAAATGGGATTTACTATTTGCCTTCACGCGATAGTGTAACGGTTTATCCCATTACGCCTCATTTAATTACAGAAGGCCGAACGCATTCACTGTTAAAAGCACCGATCCCGATTTTTTGCCCTGTACACTTGCTGCATGGTTTGTCGGATAAAGATGTGCCTTGGCAAAAATCTGTTAAATTGGCAGAACGCTTACAGTCAGCGAATGTAACGGTGACTTTAATTAAAAACGGCGATCATCGCTTGTCGGAAAGGACACATTTAGCGCTTTTAGAGAAAAGTGTGTATTCACTCATAGATGAGGCTAGATAAAAAAATTGAAGGTTCAACCGCGAGGGCAAGAAAAAAGCAAGTTTATAGCCTAAACTGAGGGTAGTTAAACAAGATGTTTAAGGCGGTTAAGGTTATGTTTATATTAATACGTTTGCTCCCCTTACTGGTACTGTATGTCCTCTTTTTCTTTTTCCCATTCAAAACAGCCATGATTGGCTATGTGTCGGCATGTATTGTTCAGCTTGTACTTTATAAAGTTGTTATTGGGAAATTCAGTATTCCGCATTTTTTCTATTTTTTAAGTGCTCTACTATTTGTGGGGGCGGCACTTCATTTTAAACACAATACCATTTTTATGTATGAAATATCATTTCTATTGCTAATAAGTGCCGTGTATATTTTATATCAGTCTTTAACAGCCAAAAAAGGGGAGCGTTATCTGATGGGGGTATTGCTGCCGACAGATAAAAAACTGGCTTCTTTGACCTATTTAAACAATCTGATGAGCATTGTCTATTTAGTCTTAGCGCTTGCGAATGTTGCCATCATCCATTACTTATCAGCGACCTATTGGATCAATTTTAGAGTGTTTGGCGTGTATGTGCTCTTGATGTTCGTTAGCGTGGTTATTGGATTTGGCATGGCAAAATCCGACGAAGCTCAAAAAACCCCTTCGTAATTGTATTATTTAGTCCATTATTTCGTGTTTCTGCAGTCTGTAGGCAAAATACGATGCTTAAAAAATATCTGCCTAATATTTTATTAATGAATTCCATTTTTTGTACGATAAAACTAATGGTGTGGAATTTTCTGTATTTGACAGCACTTAACAAGTAGCAAAACAATAAGGCATTGTTAAGCGGGGATATACACGAAGAGGTATTATTGATATGGCAGTGACCATCATTAAGCTGGGTGAAAAAAAATCTGATGCTGATTTGGAAGCAGAGGCGCAAGATAAGCAAGATGAAGAAATTGAAAAAGCGATTGCCGATGCTTTTGAATCTACAGATGAACATTTAACAGTAGAACGTATCAATAATTTAAAAAATATTTTAAACGATATTGTGGATGCTCAAAAAAAAGCTAAAGAAAATAAGTTGACCTTTGATCTTAAAGAGGCTCTAGGGTTCGCAATAAAAAAACATAAAATTGTCATTGTAAAAAAAGAATTGGAAGAACTTTTAAGAATGCTTAATGCAGAAGTTAAAAATGATGACGTGGCCAGCGTGGTTGAGGTTAAAAGAGACGAAGTAAAAGGATTGAAAGATAATCAGGCAGTAGCGGCTGCTAATTTAGGTACAATAGTCTTAAGTAAACAATTGATTCAGGGTATTGATAAAATTTTAGAAGAAAATAAACGCAAGGATATCCGTTCTAATTTAGAATCGGAGGATAAGAAGGTTACTGCCGATTTTGCCGTTGACGTTAGAACTATATTAGATAACAAAAAAAACACTTCAGGCGTTAAAGTTAATAAGTATGCCACCTCGGGGGTGGTTGTGGTGGGCGGTGCCTGCTTGGGAACTGGAATACATTTTATGGTGGTGGCAGGTAGTATAGCTGCTGCAGGCACGTTTCCAATAGGTTTGGCTGTGGTGGGTGGTGTCCTTATTATTGGCGCCGGAATTTATTATGCAAAAAAGAAACGCGAAAGGATTGCAAAATTTTTGCCAGCGCTATATGCAAAATCGAAAAACGCTAAAGATATGCGAATTGAGCAATTAGATGGTGAGGAAAGGCACAAAAAATTAGAGAGGTTGACAAGAAAACACGATAAAAATAATCAAAAAAATAAAGACTTGATAGAGAAAGAAATCGCTAATTACAAAAAAAAACATCAAGAAAAATACGATCGTATCTGCTCTAAGATACAGGACTCGGAGGAGGAGTTAACAAAAATACAAGAAATGCTTAAAGATTCTACTATCGATTTTCATAAAATTGAAAAAACACACGAAGACAGTGTGACAATAGTTGAATCTTTAGTACAACTTAACGAATCTAAAATAGCTTGGGAGCGTGATCAAGAAGCGTTTAAGCAGAACAGGTATGAGCGTTTAGAAGAACAAAATAAACAAAATGCAGCAAAATATAAAAAAGATTCTAGTTTAATAGAAAATAAATTAATTAAGTTGAGATGGTATAAGAAAATTGTTCCATATTTTGCATACTTGGCAACTAACATGGGTATAAATTTAAGGTCTAGTGCCGTTGCGTTAAGAGAATTTACCGCTGTTGTTGAGGCGGGCGCAGCACAAGCGAGTAAAACATTGGAAGAGAAAGGTAGCGACCCTAGTTCTCTTTCTGAATTTCAAGAAGTGGAAAAAATCGCGAAAAATATTGAAGACGCAAGAGAGCAATTTGAGGCGCGTGTTGGAAAATTTGTAGCACAGTTAAGTAAAGAGCTGCCAGATCAGAATAGAACTGACTTTTATGATTATTTGAAAATAGAAGAATGTTATGCTTCGGATACAATATTTCAAGAAAAAATAGCACGACTCGTTTCAGGTGATAAAATTAAAAACACTATGTTAAGGATTTTTTATACGCATCCCAGTACAGTATTGAGTGTGCTTGATGTGCGCGATGAAAAAACAATAGACAATGTTAATGCAGTTTTAAAGGATGCGGAACGGCATTTGTCAAATTTTTCAGTAGAAGTAGATTGTTTAAATTCAATGCAAGTATATTTTCCACCAGATAATAACGCGGATTATAATAGGTTTATGCTTGTTTCAAGCGAGAAGCCAGGCAAAGCGAAAGCGCAAGAAGAATTTTTTGAACATATACTTGTAATAAAAAAATCTATTATGGAGGTAAACAAAACATTACAAGCAGTCCCCAAGGAACCCCCAGAAGAGCTGAACAGGATAAAAAAGGGGATCAATGATAAAGTAGAAAACTTGATTACTTCTGCAAAACTTGCAGTAGACAACATTGAAGAGCAGCTTGCAAAGCTGGACGTTGTCGAGGAAAGCAATAAGTATCGAGAAGCATATTTAAGAATTTTTAGCGGTTTTTCAAAGGCTGATAAATTAGACAAATGTATAAAGCGAGCAAGATTCTCAGATGCTATTCTTATTTTAGATGCTGATCAGGTTAAAGAATTTGCGGAAAGTTTTGAGGGTCGTCAATTAGAAGATGGGATATTAAAAGAATTTTATGAGCGCTTTTCTAAACTTCCGCTAATGTCAAAAGAAGAAAGATTTAATTTTTTTCAAAAAGCACAGGCAGCTGGTGCAGAAGATCTTAAACAATTGGAAATTCTTCAGGAAGAATATGAAAATTTTTTTGAAGGCAGAAGTTTTGTTATTACGAAATTACAGAAGCTAAATGGTCAGAAAATTGTTGATAAAAAAGATTTTAAACAGTATGTGAAAAACAATGAACATATCTATCATTCTCAAAGAGTTTTGGTTGATCAAAAGCGTGGTGTTTTAGAAGAAATGCAAAAATCTTTAGTTTTGTCTATACCTGAAATAGAAACCACTTTAAGGCTTTCTTCTACGTATAAGTTCAAGCGCATAGCGAAAAAAAGAAGAGTTAATTATGGTGTTCCTTATAATCCTTCAATGTCATTATCAATGGATTATATTTCAAATTTATTTAAGTCGACTCAGTTGGCGTTCGGCACAATGAAGGGAATGCTCTTCAAGCTTAAGTTTCCTGAAATGACAATAAGTTCAATTAATCTTAATTTGGGCGAAATTCTAAACGTTGTGAGTGATGAAAGAATTCCTGGTTCAATTGAAAATGCGTTAAAGTTTTTAAATAAAATTAAAGGGATACGTTTTCCGGGTTTTGATTTTGACGTTACATTTGGGGCATTGTTTGACACAATGCAAAAAGATACCGCGGTTTTGAATAGAGATAATCAAAAAAAAGTAGTTGATGCTATAAAAGGTCTACAAAAATTTTTAGGTAACATCCCTTGGCCATTTAGTGAGATGACTTTTCCTGAACTCATTTTAGAAATTCGTAAGATGTCTTCAGAGGTTGGAAAGCTAAGCATTAGGTTGGCTCAGCTAAATCCTTTTAATGTTAATGACGCGTTAGAAATAAAAAATATTATTTTAAGATTAAAGACGTTAAAAATGAATTTCAATAAGCTTAATATTGAATTAGGTAAAATTGATTTAAAAGGTCTGGTTAGAGATTTGCCAGATCGGTTTCCGTGTAAAACTGCGCTGAGTGACTTTGTTGTCAAGTTTGATCCATTTTTTGAAGGTTTGAAAAGCATGTCTTTAGAGTTTGATAAAATTAATGTGGATAAGTTTCCATGGGAAGATTTTCTCTATATCTGCAACTGCTATTCAGAGTTTAAAAAATTTGGTGGTTTTGGAAATCTAGTGATTCAATTTCCAGAATGGTTAAAACAATATGCGGAATTGGAGAATAAAATTAAAAAACTTGAAGAGGAAGAGGCGGGGTGGAATCCATTTTCTTCGTTGGGTGACTATAAAATACAACTTGGCGAAATAAAAATCAATCTTGAAAAATTTAGAAAGTTCAAAATGTGTTTGGGCACTGTTGTTAAATTTTCATTAGAACCTCCCTCTTTTCAGATTCCAGAATTTCTAGCGTTGCCAGATTCCGGTATTTCTTTAGATAGCCTACGGAGTCTATCTACAACACTCGATAAATTTGGGGATATTTCCTTTGATGACATGTCGTTTGTTATAAATTTTTTAGGTGAATTTGGAGGTGTAGAAGGTCTAGCTCTAAATCTTGAAAGCCTACGAAAGTTAATGCTTGATTTGATGTCGCGCATTAATTCGTTGAAAGGATTAAGTGAAGAAGACTTAGAAAAGTTGAAAAACGATCTAAAAGAAGCGACAAGAAAGTTCGAAATGTTTGAGAAGTTTTCTTTGAAATTTGAAAAATTTTCATTCGTTTTACCTAAACCCACAGGATTGCCCGCAATTGATGCTTCTACGTTGTCAAGTGCTTTAGAAGGCATTAAGGTGGGGTTAAGCGGAATTAACCTGTCTATTGATCTTTACAGTGGGATGAACAATGTTAAAAATGCTTTTTCTGAATTTGACTTAAAATTTAATATAAAATCTCTGTGGCCATCTTTTCCAGAGGCGGAAAAAAAGAATAAAACGAATAAAGCAAATTCATCTTTAAAATTTGATTTAGATTTTGGAAATGTGGACTTAAAAGCCATTGATTTAGATGA
>DAORSV010000037.1:7172-16418 GCA_035443705.1 Gammaproteobacteria bacterium | reverse complement strand
CCAATGGTTCCCACGTTAATATGGGGTAGATCTCGCTCAAATTTACCTTTTGCCACTGCCATATCCTCCTAAAATTAACCCGCCCGCTTTTCAACAATTGCTTGCGCAATGCTAGCAGGTGTTTCTGCATATTTCAAAAATTCCATCGTAGACGTTGCACGCCCCTGAGACATCGATCGTAAATCAGTTACATATCCGAACATCTCAGATAAAGGCACTTCTGAACTAATATGTTTTCCCGATACACTTTCATCCATCCCAAGAATAGTGCCGCGTCGTCGGCTGAGATCGCCAACAACATCACCCATGTATTCTTCCGGTGTAATTACTTCAACCTTCATAATGGGCTCTAATAAAACCGGAGATGCCTTCAACGCACCGGCTTTAAAACCTTGGGAACCTGCGATTTTAAACGCCATTTCGTTTGAATCGACATCATGATAAGAACCATCAAATAAAATAATCTTGACGTCTACAACAGGGTAACCAGCTAGCGCACCATTTTCCGCTTGTTCACGAACACCTTTTTCAATGGCTGGAATGTATTCTTTAGGTACAGTACCACCCACAATTTCATTCACAAATTGAACACCCGAACCTAAAGCGCCCGGTTCAATTTTTAACCAGACATGGCCATATTGTCCGCGACCACCTGTCTGGCGAATGTATTTTCCTTCTTGCTCAACCGCTTTGCGAATGGTTTCACGATAAGAAACTTGTGGTTTACCAATATTGGCTTCGACTTTAAATTCACGACGCATGCGATCCACAATAATATCGAGATGCAGCTCTCCCATACCAGAAATAATCGTCTGCACAGTCTCTTCATCAGTTCGAACCCGGAAAGAAGGATCTTCCTGCGCTAATTTACTTAACGCTACGCCCATTTTTTCTTGGTCGGCCTTTGTTTTTGGTTCAACGGCTACAGATATAACAGGTTCCGGAAATTCCATACGTTCCAAAGTAATTAACTGATCAGGATCACTTAATGTATCTCCAGTAGATGTATTCTTCAAACCAACCGCTGCAGCAATCTCTCCTGCTCGCACTTCTTTAATTTCTTCGCGATCATTGGCACGCATCAATAAGATTCGACCAATGCGTTCACGTTTATCTCTAACCGTATTTAATACGGTATCACCTGATTTCAGAACACCCGAATAAACTCGGAAAAAAGTCAAAGTACCCACATGTGGATCCGTCATCACTTTAAAAGCTAATGCAGAAAAAGGTTCTGTATCAGAAGGCGCGCGGAATCCAGGAGTATTGTCTTTATCATGCAAGATACCTTGGATAGGTGGAACATCAATAGGTGCCGGTAGATAATCAATAACGGCATCCAACATTGCTTGTACGCCTTTATTTTTAAAGGCAGATCCACATAAAACAGGGACAATTTCTGATTTCAAAGTACGTATACGGAGTGCAGCTCGAATTTCTTCTTCTGTTAATTGCTCACCACCAATATATTTATCCGTCAATTCTTCGGAAGCATCGCTTGCCGCTTCTACTAATTTTTCACGCCACGCTTCGCATTCGGCAAGCATATCTGGTGCGATATCGCGAAGTTCAAAAGTCATACCTTGAGAACTATCATCCCAATAAATTGCCTTCATCCGCACAAGATCGACAACGCCTTCGAAATGTTCTTCAGAGCCAATCGGAATTTGCATTAAAACGGGATTTGCGCCTAAGCGTTTTTTCATTTGTTCCAACACGCGAAATACATCTGCGCCGATACGATCCATTTTATTAATAAAAGCAATACGCGGCACCGAGTATTTATTCGCTTGACGCCAAACTGTTTCAGATTGTGGCTCTACACCGTCCACAGCAGAAAACACAACGCACGCACCATCGAGCACACGCAACGAACGCTCCACTTCAATCGTAAAATCAACGTGTCCAGGTGTGTCAATAATATTAATACGATGTTGTGCATACTGAGCACCCATACCTTTCCAATAGCAGGTAATCGCAGCAGAAGTAATGGTAATACCCCGCTCACGCTCTTGCACCATCCAATCTGTCACCGCAGCGCCATCGTGCACTTCACCAATTTTATGGGAAGCACCCGTATAATATAAAATACGCTCTGTAGTCGTCGTTTTGCCAGCATCGATATGCGCGATAATGCCAATATTACGATATTGTTCAATAGGTATAGTGCGTTTCAACATACTCTTAAATTACCAACGATAATGTGAAAATGCTTTGTTTGCTTCTGCCATTCGATGCGTGTCTTCACGCTTCTTAACGGCACCCCCTTTTCCATGACCACCGCCTTCTTCATCAGCAGCATCCATAATTTCGCCAGCGAGCCTGTGCATCATGCCTTTTTCGCCGCGTTCTCTAGAAAATTTCACTAACCAACGCATAGCCAAAGCCATAGCGCGTTCTGCATTAACCTCGATAGGCACCTGATAAGTAGCACCACCCACCCGACGCGATTTTACTTCGACCATCGGTTGAATGTGATCCAATGCTTTTTCTAATACGGCCAACGGATCGCGATGCAAGCGCGACTCAATCATATTCATTGCGCCATAAACAATCTGTTCCGCAACAGATTTTTTTCCACGCGTCATAATATGATTAATAAATTTAGCTAATAGCTGACTCCCATAAACGGGATCCGCAATAATGCGGCGTCTTGTAACAATTGATTTTCTTGGCATCTTTCTCTACCCTTTAGCGCGTTTTGCACCGTATTTAGAACGACTCTGTTTTCGATCTTTAACACCACTCGTATCGAGGTGCCCACGGACAACTTTATATCGTACACCGGGAAGATCCTTTACGCGGCCTCCCCGAATCAAAACAACCGAGTGTTCTTGTAAATTATGACCTTCACCAATAATGTAACAGGTCACTTCAGAACCGTTGGTTAAGCGCACCCGACATACCTTACGCAATGCTGAGTTTGGCTTTTTAGGCGTTTGAGTATATACCCGAGAACAAACACCACGACGTTGCGGACACCCAGCCAAAGCAGGTACTTTCGTTCTCTCTTTAGCGCGATACCGCCCTTTGCGAACCAATTGATTAACGGTTGACATAAATTCTAACTGCTCCAGTTCTGGGCGACACAGCGGTCCAGCCCTACCTACAAAACAAAATAAAAGTCCAGAAACTTCCTTTATTGAGGAGTCTGGATCTTACAAGTACAAAAACCTCATGTCAATAAGGTTTTGACTAATCCTTTAGGGTTACGCCGTATATATATGCAACCCATTGTTTTTACCATTGCCTTTTGGCAAGAGCGCTTAAGATAACACAGCTTTGTCGTTAATGGAAGAAAAAAGGATCACACGTTACCGGGCGTTACCGGGGCATCATTCCTGGGGGCAAGCGACCCTTCAAGCTGCTCATCATCCGTGCCATGCCCCCTTTGGCAGACATTTTGCTCATCATTTTTTCCATTTCTGCATGCTGTTTTAGCACCTTCCTCACTGCTTGAACATCGCTGCCTGCACCCGCAGCGACACGACGTATGCGTGACGCTGAATTCGCGATCACCGTTGGCCGTCGGCGTTCATGCACTGTCATCGAATCCAACACCGCCAGCGAACGAATAATTTCTTTATCATTCACTTTTGCTTTTATGTTTTGCGGCAAAGCACCCATGCCGGGTAATTTATCCATAATGCTCGCCATGCCACCCATCGCTAACATCTGTTTTATTTGATCGCGCAAATCGTTTAGATCAAATCCATGCCCTTTTTGGAGTTTTTTGGCAAGTTTTTCGGCTTTTTCTTTATCTACTTTCGCATCAAGTTCTTCAATTAACGATAAAACATCCCCCATGCCCAAAATACGAGAAGCCATTCTTTCGGGATGAAAAGGTTCCAGAGCAGAGATTTTCTCACCCACACCTATAAATTTAATCGGTTTTCCAGTAACTTGGCGAATCGATAGCGCAGCACCACCTCTGGCGTCGCCATCGGTTTTGGTTAAAATAACGCCGGTTAAGGGTAATGCCTCATTAAAAACACGTGCCGTATTCACAGCATCTTGACCCGTCATGCTATCAACCACAAATAAAATTTCGGTTGGATTGGCGACCTTAGCAAGGGTTTTAATTTCATCCATCATCGCTGCATCAATATGCAAACGACCAGCGGTATCAATAATCAAAACATCTTGCTGCTGTTTTTTAGCCTGTAAAATACCGCGTTCCACAATATCAACGGGTTTTTCGCTGGGATCGCTCTCGATAAACAGCGTACCGACTTCGGTTGCCAAAGTTCTTAACTGATCTATCGCAGCAGGACGATAAATATCGGCGCTCACCACGGCCACAGATTTGCGTTGGCTTTCCTTCAAGTATTTGGCCAATTTAGCAATGGTCGTGGTTTTCCCCGACCCCTGTAGCCCTGCCATTAAAATAACAACGGGCGGAACTGCGTTCAGTTGAAGTCCCACATTGGCATCACCCATAACGTGTACCAACTCGTCATTCACAAGCTTTAAAAAGTGTTGCTGAGGCGAAAGCTGTGTGTTGACTGTCTGACCAATTGCTTTTATTTGTACCGCGTGTATAAAATTTTTCACAACACTTAAAGCAACATCCGCTTCTAATAATGCTTTTCTAACCTCTTTCAAAGTAGCGGTAATATGCTCTTCTTTTAGGCGTGCCCCACCGCTTAAGTGCTTAAAGGCACGCGTTAGGCGTTCAGCTAAACTTTCAAACATTTGTGTTTTATCCTCTATAATCGATCGTCTATATCGAGCGTAGTTGTCTTACACGGTTCTTCATGCGAAGATTATACTCAAATGAGGAGTGACAATCACCTGTTGTTCGATAGACTCTGGGATCCATAGTAGATGAAAAAGGATGTAAATAACCTTGAATAGCATTGACTTATCTGATGAACTTTTATTTTCTCTATTGGTATTTGCCGTTTTGCTTTGCGCCTTTTGTGCAGCCAGTGAAACGGGTATTTTATCACTTAACCGCTTTAGATTAAAACATTTAGTGAAAACAGAACCCTACGCACGTCGCATTACCAAATTGCTGCAACACCCCGATCGACTGCTCGGTGTTATTCTTATTGGGAGTACTTTTGCAACAGCCATCTCAGCTTCAATTGCCAATCAAATCGCCGAACACTTCTGGGGCGAACTCGGCGTTATTATTTCACCCATTATTGTTACACTTTTTTTATTGGTTTTTGCAGAAGTCATGCCAAAAACGGTAGCGGCCTTAAGACCTGAACAAACCTCGCGTTTTGTATCTCTACCGCTGCAAGTGATGCAATGGTTATTATACCCACTGGTTTTTGCGGCCGCAGCGATTTCTAGTACCTTATTGGGTTTATTTGGACTTAAAACTTCTACAAAAACGACGGATGCCGTCACAGCCGACGAACTCCGAACAATTGTGAGTGAAGCGGGCAATTTTATTCCAAGCAATCATCAAAGCATGTTACTCAGTATTTTAGATCTTGAAAATGTTCGCGTTGAACATATTATGATCCCTCGAAATGAAGTCGTCGGAATCGATTTGGATGATGATAAAAATGAAATTATTTCCAAACTAAAAGATTTGCAACATACTCTTTTACCTGTCTACCGTTCTGACTTAGATAATGTTCAAGGGATCTTACATACCCGAAATATCGTAAAAATTCTAGCGCAACGAGAATTAAACGAACAAGGGTTATTAAGCGTAATGGAAGAACCCTATTTCGTACCTGAAGGAACTTCTTTGCACACTCAGCTCTTAAATTTCCAAAAAAACAAACGTCGAATGGGATTGATTGTTGATGAATATGGCGATGTTTTAGGGCTTGTCACGCTGGAAGATATCCTAGAAGAAATTGTTGGACAATTCACCACGGAAGCTGACACCGAAATACCCGAAGTGCAACCGCAAGAAGACGGCACCTTTTTAATCGATGGCGGGATCAGTGTTCGCGATCTTAATCGTTTGCAACAATGGGAATTACCAACCGATGGCCCTACCACATTGAATGGCTTGATTATCGAAAGATTAGAATTCATCCCGCCTGAAGGCACGTGTCTCTTGATCGCCGGACATCCCATTGAAGTCGTACAACTGAAAGAAAACACCATTAAAATTGCAAAAATTTCGCCTAAATTAATGAAAGAAAAATAAAGGAAACAAGTCTGAACGCGAACAAAAGTCAACAAATCAAAGATACAGTGCCAAAAGCTCCAAAACAGGGCGCCTTAAGGCAATTTTACAACTAATTAATCGACGCACATCGAATTCCTCAATAATTGCCCCTGCATAAATATTCCGCGTAAAATCGTTACTATGATTCGACAACAAAACAGGAATGCCTTTCTTCGCACATTTCTTTGCCCAATCTACCAAGACCTGTTGCTCCGCTAAACTAAATCCTTGAGATTGATAGCGTGTAAAATTTGCCGTCGCCGTGAGCGGCACATAAGGCGGATCACAGTAAATGACACTCCCTTTTTTAGCTTTTTTAAGCGTTTCCGTAAAATCCTCACACACAAAAACAGCGCGTTTTGAGACTTCACAAAAATGAAGCATCTCTTTTTCGGGAAAATAAGGCTTCTTATAAGAACCAAATGGCACATTAAATTCACCCTTGCCCGCATTATAACGACACAATCCATTGTAGCCATGGCGGTTTAAATATAAAAATAAGGCCGAACGTAATATTGGATCAGTGCTGGCATTAAACTCTGTTCGAAACTTATAATAGTGTTTTTCAGTATTATATTTTTTGATAAAAAACGAACGACATACTGCTATAAAAGCGTTGCCTTTTTTTTGTAACGTTTGATACAAGGTAATCAAATCGGAATTTGCATCGTTCAAGAGATAGCGTTCAAAATCCGTATTCAAAAAAACAGCTCCACCTCCCACGAATGGCTCAATTAATTGTTTCCCTTGGGGTAATAAACCTTGGATCCGATCGACTAATCGGTATTTTCCACCAGGCCATTTTAAAAAAGGTCTAATCATAAGAATGCAAATTTCCTTGGTAATCTTCTACTTTGCCACATTCAAAATAAGTGTGTCCGATTGGAACTTTACCAAAACCCCCGGGAATATCTAATACATAAGTAGGTAGACACAATCCTGAATATTGGCGACGAAGCGCTTTCATCAATACTTGTCCTTCTTTAACTGTGGTTCGAAAATGCGCCGTCCCTTCTGCTAAATCGCCATGATGCAAATAATACGGCTTTATTCGATTTTTAACCAGTCCACGCATTAATTCGCCCATGATTTCTGGTGTATCATTGATCCCTTTTAACAAGACGGTCTGGGATAACATGGGGATTCCAGCATCTACAAACCGTGCGCATGCTTTTTGTGCACGTTCTGTTAATTCACTGGGATGATTCGTATGCAGCGCAACATAAACGGCTTTATTGATTTTTAACGCCTGGATCATTTGATCTGTAATTCTGTTTGAATCAAAAAGGGGCACTCTCGTATGAATTCTAATCACCTCGACATGCGCTATATTCTCTAAGACCTGAAGAATTTGACCCAATTTTTTAGGATTAAGCATCAAGGGGTCACCGCCCGTTAAAATAACCTCCCAGAGCTCTTTATGTTCTGCAATGTAAGTGAGGGCACTTTGTAATTCCGCTTCTGATAATGCTTTACTGTTTGAACCCACTTTCTCTCGCCTAAAACAAAACCGACAATAAACAGGGCAAGCTAACAGAGGCATTAACAAACAGCGATCTGAATTACGATGAACAATGCCCTTAACTTGTGTATAAACATCATCCCCAATCGGATCTTTTGATTCTGATGCTGTGGTGGATAATTCTTGTTCAGAGGGCACGAATTGTTGCAGAATAGCCGCTTTATCACCCTCAGATCCCGTTTGCATCATTTCAAGCACTTGGGGTGTTAAAGAAATCGAAAATTTTTCCGCGACTTTTTCTATGGCTTTCAGCTTTTCAGGATCAATTAAACCCGCTTTTAGCAGCTGGCTCGCTTTTGTTATTTTTTTCATCTCAATTTATTTCCAAATACGCTTTCTATTCTTCTCTTAACACCCGTCGCAAAATTTTTCCCACATTCGATTTAGGTAATTCTGCTCTAAACTCAATTTCTTTAGGGATCTTATACCCTGTTAATTCCCGATGACAATAGGCTAATACCGTCTCGCTTGTTAAGAGAGGATCCTTTTTAACAATATAAGCCTTGACTTCTTCACCAGCCTCAAAGGGCACACCAATAACAGCAACCTCAGCCACTTCTGGCATCATTGCAATCACTTCTTCCACTTCGTTAGGATAAACATTAAATCCCGAAACCAAAATCATGTCTTTTTTGCGATCAACAATCCGAACAAAACCCTGCTCATCGATCATTGCAATATCACCAGTCCTTACCCAACCATCCTCTAATACCATGCAGGTTTCCGCTGGTTGTTTCCAATACCCAAGCATAACTTGTGGACCTTTCACCCAAAGTTCTCCAGGACTATTAAAAGAAAGTGCCATACCCTGCTCATCTCGTATAGATACATCTGTGGAGGGTATAGCCAAACCAATACTACCATTATGTTCTGTCAGATTTAAAGGGTTAATACACACTGCCGGCGAAGCCTCAGTTAATCCATAGGCTTCGATTAAAGGCGCACCCGTCACCAATTGCCAGCGCATCGCTACCGCATGCTGTACACTCATCCCTCCTCCTAATGTCAATTTCAAATGGCTAAAATCAACAAAACGAAACGCTGGCTGATTTAACAATGCATTAAATAACGTATTCACACCTGTAATAGTTGTGAATGGATACTGTCTTAATATCTTAACGAATCCACGCATATCTCGAGGATTGGTCACCAGTACATTGAATGCTCCCATTTTCATAAACGTTAAACAATTGGCCATTAAAGAAAAAATATGATACAGCGGTAAAGCAGTAATGATGATCTCCTTGCCTGGTTTTATCAAAGGACTTATCCAAGCCACGGCTTGTTCCACATTCGCAATCATATTGCGATGCGTTAACATAGCACCTTTCGCAACACCGGTGGTGCCACCCGTATATTGTAAAAAAGCAATATCTTCACCCGTAACCAAGGGTTTTATGAATGTTTGTTTGGTCCCTATTTTTAATGCTGCTTTAAAAGGAATAATATTTTTAATATGCCATTTTGGGATCATTTTTTTAACATATTTTATAAACCAGTTCACCAAAAAGGATTTTGGAAATGAAAATACATCACCTATTTCTGTAACTATAATGTTTTTTATTCTGATTTTTTTTTGCTC
>DAORSV010000037.1:0-7072 GCA_035443705.1 Gammaproteobacteria bacterium | reverse complement strand
TCTTTCTGTTCGAGAACACTCTGAAGCGTGCTTGCAAAATTAGATAATATGACAATCGTCGTACTTTCTGAATCTACTAATTGACGTTCTAATTCTCGTGGGGTATATAAAGGATTCACATTGACAACGGTTAAGCCTGCGCGTAGCACACCACACAATGCAATCGGATATTGCAAAATATTGGGCATCATTAAGCTAACGCTATCACCTTTTTTTAATTTCAAAGTGTTTTGTAAATACGCTGCGAAAGCGCGACTTTTTTCTTCAATTTCTCGATAATTTAAAATAGTGCCCATATTCGCAAATGCAGGACAATCGGCATACAATTTGCATACCTCCTCGAACATTTCATTAATAGAGGGATATTTATCAGGGTTTATCTCTGTTGGCACGCCAGATTGATAGTTTTTTAGCCATACTTTTTCCATATCAATACTCCTTTTGTCCAGTATAGGCCTATTTACCGATCGTATTATCTCGATTATGTATAAGTGTATCTGCATGAGTCATTACTTAAAGAAACCCTCAAGACTCCATTATTTAAAGTAACTCATGTTAATCCTGACTATGATAAACTCCTGTTTTTATATGATTAAAGAGAAAGTTGGTGAAAAAACTTACCCATAAAGTACCCGTTAAGTTCCTGGGAATGTTCACGCTCTCGCTACTTAGCGTTTCTGCGATTGTGAGTCTTCGAAACCTACCCACCACGGCGTTATTGGGTACTCAAGCCATTACTTTCTTTGTGGCTGCCGCTATCTGCTTTTTTATACCCGTCGCACTTGCTTGTGCGGAGCTTTCGTCGGGGTGGCCCAAAGAGGGTGGCGTATACCTCTGGGTTGAAGAAGCCTTTGGGCCCCATTGGGGATTTTTAGCCGTTTGGTTGCAATGGATGGAGAGTGTCGTTTGGCTGCCAACCATTTTATCGTTTATTGCGGCAACAGCAGCTTACTTGTTTAAACCCGCATTAGAAAGCAATAAGCTCTTTTTGGTAGGCGTGATGTTGAGCGTGTTGTGGGGAACAACACTACTTAATTTTAAAGATATAAAAACATCCAGCTTTTTAAGTGCCATCGGCGTGATGCTTGGTACCCTTATCCCAGGTATTGTACTGATTGTACTTGGATGTACCCAATTAGCAAATGCCGAAGCATCCGGCTATTTACAGTTCTCTTTAGAAGCTCTAAACCCTGGAACAGAACTCAGCACACTAGTGACTTTTACAGCTATTTTATTAGGACTTTGCGGTATGGAAATCCCCGCTTATCATGTCAAAAATGTTCAAAATCCTAAAAAAGATTACCCAACCGCTATGTTCTTGGCAACTTTGATTATCTTATTTATCTATATCTTAGGATCGCTTTCTATCGCAGCAGTCATCCCAAAAGAGAAAATGAGCCTAATTGCCGGCCCCATGCAAGCTTTTCATTTATTTTTTAATGCATTTGGACTCAGCTGGACGGCGCCATTACTCGCCGCACTAACCTTAATTGGCAGCTTTGCGATTTTAAATACGTGGATTATTGGGCCCAGTAAAGGTTTATTAAGCAGCACTAAAGACGGTTATATGCCAAAACTTTTTATGCGAACCAATGCGAATGAATCACCGGTGGCGCTTTTATGTCTGCAGGGGCTTTGTGGCACCGTCTTGATTTCTCTTTTTGTTTTTAACGAGAGCATTCATGCTGCCTATTGGATTATTAATACACTAGCAGCACAGCTCTATTTGATTATGTATTTTATTTTATTTTTGGCTGTGATTAAATTACGTTACAGTCAACCGAATACCCCAAGAGCCTATAAAATTCCCGGGGGGAAATTGGGCGTTTGGTTTGTAGGCGGGCTTGGCGCCATTACCTGTGTAACAGCGCTACTCATTGGCTTCGCAAAACCTGCCGATATTGTATTTCAGCACACAGCAATGCAATACGCCCTCCTATTACTCGGTGGCATTGTCATTTGCTGTTTACCGCCCGTCTTATTTGTACGGGCGCATAAAAAGCGAAATCGCAAATCCTAACAGCCTACGCCTATCTCTCCGTCAAAGCTAACAACAATTTGTTAAATCTTTGTACAAAACTGGCGGGATCTTCCAGTTGGCCACCCTCTGCCAAAATGGCTTGATCCAATAAAATCCGCGACCAATCTTCGAATCGCGCAGAATCTTGTTCATCTTTAAGATGCTTAATCATTCTGTGATCGGGATTTAATTCTAAAATGGGTTTTTGTGTTGGGACTTGTTGTCCTGAAGCACGTAACATCCGCTCCATTTGACCACTCATATCTTGCTCATCTAATACAATACAAGCCGGCGAATCGGTTAAACGCTGACTTAATCGCACATCTTTTACAGAAGACTCTAGCAACTCTTTCACTTTTTTGACCGTCTCTTCAAAATCCGTTTCCGCTTGTTTATAGTGTTCTTCTGCTGTTTTATCTGCCAAATCACCCAGATCTAAACCACCGCGCGTAACCGCTTGTACAGGCTTACCTTGAAATTCTGTGAGATGTGTCATTAGCCATTCGTCTACACGATCAGTTAATAATAATACCTCGATGCCTTTTTTGCGGAAAATCTCTAAATGTGGGCTATGGCTTGCCGCATTAAATGTATCTGCTGTTACATAAAAGATTTTTGTTTGACCCGCTGGCATTCTCGCAATGTAGTCTTCTAATGAAACGGTTTGCTCGGCACTATCCAAATGCGTACTGGCAAATCTCAATAATTTTGCAATTTGTTCTTTATTCGCAAAATCTTCTGCTGGGCCTTCTTTTAAAACTTGACCAAATGCATTCCAAAAAATTTGATATTTTGGTTTATCATCTGTTGCCAACTGTTCTAACATACCCAACACACGTTTTATAACGGCTGTTTTAATTGTATCAATTATCCGATTGCTTTGCAGAATTTCTCTTGAAATATTTAATGGCAAATCATTGGAATCGATAATACCTCGAACAAATCTTAAATAATGAGGCAAAAATTGCTCTGCATCATCCATAATAAAGACACGTCGCACATACAATTTTAGGCCGCGCGTTTTACCCACATGCCACAAATCAAATGGCGCATGTTCTGGGATATACAACAAGGTAACATATTCAAGCTTCCCTTCGACCTTATTATGTGTCCAAACTAAAGGATCTTGAAAATCATGTGAAACATGTTTATATAATTCTTTGTATTGCTCATCGGTAATTTCATTTTTTGACAAAGTCCATAATGCTGTTGCACGATTAACAACTTCATCTTCATTTTTTTCGTTTTTAACAACAACAGGCAAGGTCAAATGATCTGAATATTTCATAATAATATGTTTTAAACGCCAATCGTTCAAAAACTCGTCTTCATCGGCCTTCAAATGTAATACAACTTCAGTACCTCTTGTGTCTTTAGATACAGTTTCCAGTTCATAGTCTCCCTGACCTGCAGAGCTCCACTGAACGCCTTCTGTGACAGGTGCACCAGCCTTACGGGTTGTAACCACCACTTTATCGGCTACAATAAACGATGAATAAAACCCAACGCCAAACTGACCAATCAATTGTGCGTCCTTTGCCCTGTCACCGGTTAATGTACTTAAAAATTCTCGTGTACCGGATTTTGCAATAGTCCCTAAATTTTGGATCACTTCCTCTCGTGTCATGCCAATGCCATTGTCTCGAATGGTAATAGTTTTTGCTTCTTTATCGAGTAAAACCCATACTTTTAAATCCGGTTCATCCACTAATAACATCGGGTCACGCAAAGATTCAAATCGCAGTTTATCTGCTGCATCCGATGCATTAGAAATTAACTCCCGTAAAAAGATTTCTTTATTGCTATATAGGGAATGAATCATGAGATGCAATAGCTGTTTGACCTCGGCTTGAAAACCAAAAGTTTCTTTTTTAACAGTTGACTCTGACATATTTATCTCCTCGTAGTTTAGAGCGGTGCTCGCGCCAACATTGCTCGCGCTATCGTACCGCCATCGATATATTCTAACTCGCCCCCAAAAGGGACCCCATGTGCAATTCGAGTAACCTCAATCTGGTGTTTTTTAACCAATTCTGCCAAATAGTGTGCGGTGGCTTCGCCTTCTACGGTAGGATTTGTTGCAACAATCACTTCTTTTATTTCACCCTCTTTCAAGCGTTTCCTAAACAAATCCATACCTAAATCTTCAGGACCAATGCCATCTAAAGGCGACAAATGACCCATTAACACAAAATAAACGCCCCTATACCCAGCAGTGTGTTCCACTGCCAATACATCAGCGGGTGTTTCGACCACACAGACTATCGACCGATCGCGCAGCGGATTATCGCAAAACCGACACAAAGGATCCTCACATAAGGTTCGACATTGCTGACAACGCCCGACCTTAGCAATTGCTTCTTCCAATATTCGCGCTAAAAGTTGCCCACCATTACGGTCACGCTCCAGCAAATGAAAAACCATTCGCTGTGCCGATTTCGGCCCAACACCCGGCAAACACCGTAGTGCATTGATTAATTGATTAATGAGCGGGCTAAAACTCACGTCTATATCCTCTCTATTGCTCTTCTTTTAAAGCAATATGCTCAATTTTTGCATCAAAGGCTTTAATCAGCTTTTGAATTTCCGGATCTGCTTCTGCTTGATTACTAGCTGCTTCCTGGACTGCAGTCAACAAACGTCTCGTTTGAAGTGCCGGTGTTTCTCCGACAGCTGCCCCACACGTTATCTTCAAGCGAATCGATTGTCCTAAATGCTGAGACAACGCTTCTCGTAGTCTGTCCTCATAACGCTTATTCTCGAACAAAGGCTTTTGTGATTCATCTAGATTGAGCGATATTAAATCATCTTCCCATGCAGCGACAGTGCAATTAATCGCCAATACCTTTTCCAAACCTTTCAAGTTAAGCGACTTAACAATACTGCTCCAATCTTGTCGTTCTAAGACCCTATCGGGTTCTGGTTTTTGCTGCATCACTGCTGGTTCAGAAGTCACCTCTTTCGCTTCAACATGAACAGATGCTTCAACTTGTGATTTAGATTTAGCCACAAAATTGGATACTTTTACCGGCTGAAAAGCTAACATTCGAAGCAGTATCATTTCAAAACCCATTTTGGGATTAGGCGCATAAGGCAAGTCACGTTGCCCCTGTAAACCAATCTGGTAATATAATTGGATCTCTTCCGGTAATATACTTTTTGCGAATGCCAATATGGCTTCACGATCACGCCTATTTTCATCCAATGCTTCTGGCACACTTTGTGCGATTGCAACTTGGTGGATCAGTTCTAAAAATTCGGTTAACAAGCCCGAAAAATCTGGCGCGCTGTCTTGAAGCGCATTAATTTCATTCAGAATACTTTTTGCATTACCATTGGCTAAACTACCCAATAGCGCCAACAAACGGGCTTTTTCAGATAACCCCAACATTAAACGCACGGAACGCGCCTCGACGGTGCCCTCGCAATAATTTAAGGCTTGATCTAATAAACTCATCGCATCTCTTAAACTACCATCTGCAGCACGCGCCAATTCTTGCAACGCTTCCTCTTCAAAAAGCACTTTTTCCCGCTGCAAAATTTCGGCCAAATAGGGCACTATCTTGTTAACAGGGAATCGCCATAACTGAAACTGTAAACATCTAGACAAAATAGTTGCTGGTAAT
This sequence comes from Gammaproteobacteria bacterium, assembly GCA_035443705.1. Lineage (GTDB taxonomy): Bacteria > Pseudomonadota > Gammaproteobacteria > UBA6186 > Azoamicaceae > CADEGZ01. Next base: position 1,426 of record DAORSV010000037.1, on the reverse strand, counting down.
TTTTGAGGATCGGTCGTAGCGAGTAAAAATTTAACATGCTCGGGTGGTTCTTCTAGGGTTTTTAATAAAGCATTAAAACTGTGCCCCGATAACATATGCACTTCATCAATCAAATAGATTTTAAAGCGGCCACGTGTCGGTAAATATTGAACATTATCTAATAATTCTCGAGTATCTTCGACCTTGGTACGCGAAGCCGCATCCACTTCGATTAAATCAACAAAGCGACCTTGATCAATGGCTTCGCATGCAAAGCAAGTTCCACACGGCGTGGATGAAATCCCCTGTTCACAATTAAGACATTTGGCCAAAATCCGCGCAACACTCGTTTTACCTACGCCACGCGTACCGGTAAAGAGATAGGCATGATGTAGACGTTTAGAATCGAGCGCATTACAGAGCGCACGCACAGTAAGGTCCTGCCCCACCATTTCTTGAAAGGTGTGCGGTCTATATCGTCTGGCAAGCGCGAGTTGACTCATGTCGTTTACAATTTCATACCAAGTTATTTTGGAGATTGGGTGGCACCCATAACAGCCACACCTCGGCGCCCGAATCCACTGCTACCGTTGCTTCCTTCCGGATCTGGCGGGGTTCACAGTATATCGTCGCGAGGGAACCGGTACGGGTACCATTGAAAAGATAGTTTACAGGGGAGAGGAGCTAGCTTCAATAGTAGAAGAGGCTTAAATTATTATTGAAATCATGCTGGTTTTAAAGTCAGCTTATCAGAATTGCTCATCGCAAAACCTCCACCTTTACACTTCCCCACTTGTATTCTTTCCCACTTTATACTAATCTAAAAACTGTCAACAACATATTTTGTAAGGTTTAATATTATGTTACCAAAAATGGTGAGGCCAGATGCTAAAGGTAGGATTACACTAGGGCACTTAGCCGATGGTGTGAGCGGTTATATGATTACTGAAACCAAAGATCATCGAATCATTTTAAAACCTTATGTAGAAATTTTAGCCAATGAAAAATGGCTTTTAGATAACAAACGCGCATTAAAGCAAGTTTCCCAAGGTTTAAAAGATGCGGCAGCAGGTCGCATTTCTGAGAAAGGCAGCTTTGCTAAATTTGTTGATGATGATATTGAATAATGTCATTTAAATTATTATTTACAGATCAAGCTAGCACTGATTTTGACAGTTTAGAAAAAGACAAAAGTCTTTCAAAATGTTTTAAAGCAGTGAGAAAAGCACTAGGATACTTAGAAACCAACCCGCGCCATCCAAGCTTAAATACGCACAAATATGATTCTATCAGCGGTCCAAATGGTGAATCAGTTTTTGAAGCTTATGCTGAAAACAAGACGCCCGCAGCCTATCGCATTTTTTGGTATTATGGATCTGGTAAGAAACAAATCATTATATTAGCAATAACACCACATCCTTGAAGTTTGAATTGGCACGTGGATCCA
>DAORSV010000036.1:0-16782 GCA_035443705.1 Gammaproteobacteria bacterium | reverse complement strand
TCGCTGTGTTTGAATTGCATTATTAATTCGGACTGTTTGATTTTTTAAGATGTCTAATATTTTCGGCGTTGGGTTTAAGGTGGCTTTTGTATTAATTTTGTCGAAAAGTTCATAATGCGTTTGAGCGTCGTCTATTTTGCTGTTGCAGTATAATATACGTATTTCCAGCTCTGCAATCTCAATGTTTTTCTGCTTAATTTTTTTCTCACTCAGTCCTGCCTTCGCAATCTCAGCTCTTTTGTTGTTTTGCTTGTTCTTTAAGTCGAGTTTTAGCTTTTCGAATTTTTTTTTGTTTTGTTCGCTTTTGTATCTGCCTATCGTTATTATGTAAGCATGTTTGTCTATTGATTTTTCGTCGTAACCGTAGAAGTCGTATAATTTCTTAGCCTCTTCCTCATGTCTCTTTACATCTTCTTTTTGCTTTTCTTGTGCCTTAGCCTCAGCATCTTTTTTTTTGCGTTCCTCGATCTGTTTGTTCAGTTCTTCGGGATCTACACTACTCATCGCTAAAACTCGCTTCACTCGTTATTAAAAATCGTGCAATATCACATAAATTTATGAGAATGCACCCCTACTTACTAATGTAGAGTACTTTTAAAGGAAATTGTTCCGCGGTCTTTGCTATTGAGATTTATTTTTTGTGCGTGATCAGCAACACTTAAAAAATAATTGTATCTGCACGCTTTTAAATAAGTCAAAAAATGAATGATGATGTCAGGAGACGGACGCTTATTTCAAATTTTTGACATACAAATCCAGCAGGCGATACAAGGTAATGTATTGCTCTGCTTTTCTAACAAGGTAGGGGCGCTGTAAAGACAATTGCATCACAATTTTTTCGACACTCACATCGACAGCATTTTTGCTGATCCCTGTGGCAATCTGTCTATCGATTTCGTTTATTAACAAGAAGCCTGCAATAAAAGTACCTGTTCTGCCATTGCCATGCGTAGAATGACAAGCGATGAGTCCATTCTGATCGGCATTTTTCCTAACCTTTAGAATTAATTTTAAAAGCTCGCCCGCCGCAACGCCATGATTTTCTGGCCAAACATCCGTTGCGTAATACTGTAGCGCATAATGCGAGGCGCTATAGGGTTGCGGAATATTTAAAATTGTTTCGTTACGCTGAGTGTTCACTTTTAATTTATTATTCCAATACGAAGTGCCGAGTTCGGCAGTATTCTCTGTTGAGCCAGTTAGTCGTACTAATTGGGTGACACGATGGTTTTGCAACAGAAGAAAGAAATGCTTTAAAGTTTGAGGCGTAGGAGACTCGAGAGCTAAAAATTTAAACCCATTTAAAAGCACAGTACTGGCATTGTAATGGCCATCGGTATGATTGTAATCAAAGGCAAGGAATGCGGGTCTTTTATAAAGTCCTTTTTCTAAGAGTTCTTGCGCGACCATAAAGTCCATACGTGAAATTAAAATTTTAGAGTTAGGATCGACATACCAAGTGCGGAAACGCCATTCGTTTAATTGATCAAATTCGATTAAGATGTTTTTGCGTGGCCTATTCATTTCCCAACGCTGAAAAGGTCTGCCTTTTAAAAAGAGCGTGGCGCGTTGTTCGAAACCTTGCTGAATAGCATGAAATCGGGTCTCGAGATACTGTTGTGGAAGTGTTGGTAAGGACAAAACGGGTTCTGAGACCAGTCCCGCGACTGTTGTAACAGAAAAAATCGTTAGTAAGGTAACACAGATAAGAGCTAGAGTTTTGCGCATATGAAGTACAACCTTCTGAATTTCAGGGTGTTTCTGGGAAATCCTGCATGTTAATGAGATAATGTTACTGGAATTTCAAAGGTTCGTCTAGGAATGATTGAAAATAAGGTTGAAAACTAGAAATGCAAAGCGCTCTTCTTAACAGCATTGGAACGGATGAACACATTCGCGAGCAGGCCTTAGATCCGACACGATCTTTTATTGTACAAGCGCCTGCGGGCTCGGGTAAAACCGGATTGCTAACACAGCGGTTTTTAGTCTTGTTGTCTATTGCCGAAGTTGCTCCCGAAGAGTGTCTGGCCATTACTTTTACGCGTAAAGCCGCGGCTGAAATGCGGGATCGGATCCTGTTCGCCTTAGAAAGAGCAAAAAATCCAATTCCCCCTTCGGATCTGTACGAACAAAAGACCTGGCGTTTAGCGTGTCGTGTTTTAGCGCGGGATCGTCTTTTGGGCTGGGATCTTTTACATAACCCTAACCGTTTAAAAATTCAAACGATCGACGCTTTTTGTGCAAGTCTTACTCGACAGATGCCGATTTTGTCACGCTTTGGGGCAATGCCCGCAATCAAAGAAGATGCAAGCGAGTTATACCAAACGGCTGCACAAAATTTATTAAAAGACCTTGAAACCGATGCTCCCTGGTCCAAATCGTGCCGGGTTTTATTGTCTCATTTAGACAACAATCTTTCTTTAGCTGTGCGTTTATTGGCAAACATGCTATCGCATCGAGATCAGTGGTTGCCTCATATTGGTAAAACCTACGCGATATCCGAATTAGAAATGCGACAACTTTTAGAGTCAGGCTTAGAATCGGTGATACGCGAGTCGCTTTCTGCTGTCGTTTCTCATGCGCCGATTGAACCTGCGATAACAGAAATTTTGACAGTAGCACCCATGGCAGCTGTTGAATGTGAGCGATTAGGCAATGGATCAATTATTGCACATTGTCGTACATTACAGGGCCGATGGCCAGGGAATGGATTAGGGGATTTACCCTCTTGGTACGGTTTAGCCGAATTATTATTTACAGAAAAAAATACACTTAGAAAAATCGTCACAAAACAGCAAGGATTTCCAGCGCCGAGCAATACAAAGGATTCCGCCGATAAACAATATTTTAAATTGCTTAAAGAACGCATGGAAGGTTGTTTAAAGGCCATTGAACATCATCCTGTTTTTCTTGAGAAATTGCGTTTGCTACGGGAATGTCCGCCTAAAGCTTATACCGAAGAACAGTGGGAGATGGTGTGGGCTTTGACCCAATTGTTACCCATATTGGCTGCGCAATTAACAGTGGTTTTTCAAGAAAATAATGCGGTTGATTTTACCGAAATGTCTTTAGCAGCGCTTAAAGCATTGGGGGATTCGGACGCGCCAACGGATCTCGCTTTAGGGTTAGATTACAGAATTCGCCATATATTGGTTGATGAATTTCAAGATACCGCGTTGTCTCAGTTTCGTTTATTAGAACAATTAACGGCAGGTTGGCAACCAATGGATGGACGCACCTTGTTTTTGGTAGGGGATCCTATGCAGTCTATTTATCGATTTCGCCAAGCAGAAGTCGGTCTTTTTATTCGTGCGAAACAACACGGCATTGGGGATATTATTTTAAATGCCTTAAAATTAACGACTAATTTTAGATCGGAACCTGAATTGGTTGAATGGGTAAATACTTTTTTTACAGAACAATTTCCAAAAGAAGACGATATTGTTTCAAGCGCGATTGCATTTACAGCATCAATCGCATTTAGGAATGCGCACGAAACAAGAAACGCGCACAAAATAACTTCCTCTTTTTTTGCGCGCAAACTTTCTGTTACGCCCGAATCTGAAGCGAAAGTGATTGTTGAGCTGATCAATGACGTTAAAATAATCGATCCACAAGGCAGCATTGCGTTGCTTGTGCGATCTCGTCATCACTTAAAACACCTATTGCCGCAATTACGAGATGCAAAGATATCCTATGAAGGTATCCAATTAGAACGATTAACCGAGCGCCCAATTGTTCAAGATCTTTTGGCTCTAACACGAGCCTTGTTACATTTAGGCGATCGCATTGCATGGCTTGCTATTTTAAGGATGCCTTCAGTGCAACTATCGCTAGAAGATCTCTTTTTAATTGCAAATTATGAACCTGCTTTGCCGATTTGGCATACGCTGCAATTGTATTCGGACATTCCAGGACTAAGTGACATTGCTAAAAATAGATTGCTGATGTTTGTGTCTTGTTTGTCTAGGGCCTTGTTACACTATCAACGATTACCTCTAAGGACCTGGATATGCCAAACATGGGTTGCACTGGGTGGTTGTGCCGAAAGTTTGTATCCTGCCGAAGAGCGTGAAAATAATGTTCGAGATTCAGAAGCTTATTTTTCGTTGCTAGAGCAGATGGAAGCGGATGGCGACTTTGATGAAGTGGGTGCTTTGGAAGAGAAACTGCAATCGCACTATGTCACAACGCCTCAAAATAACACGCAGGATAACATCGTGCAAATCATGACTATCCATAAAGCCAAAGGTTTGGAATTTGATACTGTCATTGTTCCGGGTATGGGTAGAAGAACCAAGAGTGATTCTGAGCGGTTGTTATTATGGGAAGAACGGATTGGTCTTGTAAGAGACAGTTATTTTTTGATGGCACCCATTAAACGTGTGGGGGATGCGGTAGATCCTATATATAGCTATTTAAAGCGACAAGAAGGTCAACGTGCAGGTTATGAGTCAAATCGCTTGGGATATGTCGCAGCGACTCGCGCAAGAAAGCGCCTGTATTGGTTGGAAAGAGAGCAGCTCCCTTCTCTAGAAAACAGTTGATTAACTGGTTTTTGTTCGATAACAATGTGCTTGTTGTTTAACAAAGAAATCTGTAAAATGCGGGAACATATTTCTGATGTTGACAATAAATGAATAGGGGGAAAAGCTATGTCAAATATAAAAACGAATGATTCCAATCAACCCGAGTTTACGGGTTGGCGTGCCTCATTGTGGCCTATTCATAATCACGAGCTTAAAAAGTTTCTTCCGCTCGCTTTTATCATGTTTTGTATTTTGTTTAACTACACCTTACTAAGAGACACGAAAGATACCATCGTTGTGAATTCAGCAGGTGCGGGTGCTATCTCTTTCTTAAAGCTCTATTGTGTAACGCCAGCGGCTATTTTGTTTGTAATCTTTTATGCGAAGTTAACGAATATTCTTAGTCGTGAAAATGTTTTTTACGCAGTTGTTACCCCATTCTTAGTCTTTTTTGGCGCTTTTGCTTTTATTATTTATCCTAATTTGGAAGCACTGCATCCCAGCGCGGAATCTATTCTGGCGCTAAAAGAAAGCTATCCGGTTTTATCTGGGTTTATTGATATCTATGCTTATTGGGCCTTCTCTTTATTTTATGTGCTCTCAGAAATCTGGGGTAGCGCTATGATTGGTTTGATGTTCTGGCAGTTTGCAAATCACGTGGTTCGTATGAAGGAATCTAAACGTTTCTACGGATTATTTTTGGTGATTGGTAATTTGTCTTTGATTTTATCAGGACAAGTTGTTGTGTTTTGTTCTCAAGATATTACACGATACTTCGAAACGCCAGAAACTGCCTGGCAGATGTCTTTGTATTTGCTGATGGGATGTGTGGTGGTATTAGGTATTGTTGCCATGGGTCTGTACCGTTGGATGCATACATCTGTGTTAAATAATAAATTGTATTATGATCCGGCAGAAGCAGGCGTTCCAAAGAAAAAGAAAGAAAAACCTTCTTTGATGGAAAGTGTCAAAATTATCTTCCGTTCTCCAGAATTAGGATACATTGCGATCTTGATTATGGCTTATGGCGTTACGATTAATCTGATTGAAGTTCAATGGAAAAATCAATTAGGGCTATACTTTGCAGGTAATAAGGCTGGGTACAATGCATTTATGGGGAATTTCTCTACTTTAAGTGGTGTATTCATTATTGTATTCGGTTGGCTTGTTGGCTCGAATATTTTACGTCGCTTAACTTGGTTTTCTGCCGCTATTATAACGCCATTGGCGATTACTGCGGGTGGTGTAATATTTTTCGCCTTTATTTTTGCAAGAGAATGGGTGGATTTTATCTTACAAGCGATGGCAACAAATCCGATTATTGCAGCGAGCTTCTTAGGCGCCGGCATCGTGATTGTTTCCAAGGGAATTAAATACAGTTTATTCGATGCGACTAAAGAAATGGCCTATATACCCTTGGATGACGAGCTAAAAACCAAAGGTAAAGCAGCTGTAGACGTTATTGGTGGACGTGCCGGTAAAGCAGGTGGCGCTTTTGTACAAAGTAATTTGCAAATGGTGTTTGCTGCAACGGCAATTAGCACAGGTGCTAATGCTGTGTCTATTACAGCACCTTATGCATTTGCAGTGTTTCTTGCTGTTTGCGTTATGTGGCTTTTCGCGGTTAAAGGATTATCCAAAAAGGTTAAGGCAGCTCTTGATCGTCGTAATCAGGGAACACCTGAAGACGATGCGCCTAAAGCACAAGATAACCTCACGACCACAAAGCCTCAGCAAGCCTAAGGTCTTATCTCCGAGGCTCTCCCGTGAGTGGGAGAGCCTCTTTGTTGTACACCTATTGCGCCCAAATTTGTTAGCATTTACGAAGTAAAGTTTGTCATTGAATACTGAAGAGGGGGTAATTTGATTCAACCAAAACGCGTGTTAGGGACATTTACCCTGGCAATGATCACAGTGGCAGCCATTGTCAGTCTTAGAAACTTACCCTTATCTGCAGGGTTTGGTCTATCCTCTATTTTTTATTTTGTGGTAGCTGCAGGGGTATTTTTTATTCCCATCGCATTAACCACCGCTGAACTGGCAACTGGGTGGCCACGTGCTGGGGGTAACTACGTGTGGGTGTCGGAAGCATTTGGCAAACACCTTGGTTTTTTTTCGTTGTGGACGGCTTGGATGGAGAGTATTGCCTGGTTTCCCGCCATCTTGGCTTTTACGGGAGCTATGTTAGCACATTTGTTAATGCCCTTATTTCCAGGGTTAGAAAACAACAAGATTTTTTATTTTGCTGTGATGTTAACTGTTTTTTGGGGAGCAACTTTTCTCAATTTTTTGGGGATCAAAACTTCAGGCTGGATAAGCGCGTTGGGGGTTTTAACCGGTACCTTAATTCCGGGTGCATTAATTATTGGCTTGGGCGTTTGGTGGATGATTGCAGGCCACCCGAGCGCATTGACTTTTAGCTGGGATGCTTTAATTCCGGATTTTCGTCTCGATTCCATGGTATTTTTTTCAGGCATATTATTGGGCTTGGCGGGTGTCGAAATCGCGGTCTTTCATATTCGAGAAGCTAAAAATCCGCAAAAAGATTATCCCAAAGCTTTAGCGATTGCCTCTGTTCTTATCTTATCGATTTCTATTTTGGGAACCTTAGCGATTGCCGTTGTAGTTCCGCAAACCGACATCAGTTTGTTGTCGGGTTTGATCCAAGCCTTTAAAGTTTTTTTTGAGCATTTTGAGTTAGGCTGGGCAGTTCCAATTGTCGCATTGTTTTTGCTTATTGGTTCGCTTGCGGGTGTTAATACCTGGACAGTTGGGCCTGCAAAGGGACTGTTAGTTTCTGCAGAAGATGGTTTTTTACCGCCTTTGTTAAAGCGGGTGAATCATGCGGGTGTGCCAACGGGTATGCTCGTCTTTCAGGCTTTAATAGGCTCTATTTTATCACTGGTTTTTTTGTGGATGGATAGCAACAGTGCAGCATATTGGGTATTAACGGCGTTATCTGCACAATTTACAGTGGTACAGTATGGAATTGTTTTTGCAGCGATGCTAAAGCTACGCTATTCTCAGCCGAATACGCCAAGGGCTTTTAGAATTCCCGGTGGTAAATGGGGCGCCTGGTGTGTTGCAAGCGTTGGTATTATTGCCTGTGTCTTTGGATTTTGGATAGTGTATTTGCCTCCATCGCAATTAGAAACAGGAGACCGAACCGTTTATCAAGCGATGCTAGCGATTAGTTTTGTGCTGCTCTCAGTTATTCCCATTTTATTTTCAATTAAGCGTAGATTGCGGAATAGATAAATTAATCGTTTGGTTTTGAGGAGGGACCACCTTTTGGTTCTTTAGACAGTTGGAGTATTTGTTGAGAGAAATTATCTGCTTTCTCTCTATCTAACTGCAAGGTTAAGGTTTTGTTTTTGGGAGGCGCATTTTCTTCTGCCGGATGAGGGAGATCATTTGAATGAAGCAAATCGTTTTTCGCTGTTTCAATGGATTGAAATTTCTCTGTTAATTCTTTCCATAAATCAGACCACTTTGGGGACATGCACTTACCTCACTGATGACGAGACTCATACTAAGTCAGACTGTTTCTTCAGTGATAAGTTCATTTAGCCATTCGTGGGCAGTGTGCAAAATACTGGTGCGAGAAAGGAGGAGTTGCCAGCGGCGTCCGCCCAACTGTTGCCATAAAACAGCTGAGCGTACACCCGCTAATAAGAGTGCACGTACTTTATTTACATGATACGTTTGGTTAAGGTAGAGAGGATCGCCTGTAACGTGGATCCTAAAGCTAAAGGTACTGAGCGTATCAGTGTATAAAGAGGCTAGATTGGCCATGACGTTTTCATGCGTTGGTGAAAAATGCGCAGCTTGTAGCGTTGCGCGTTTTATTCCTGTACGAAGTTGCAGAAGCATTTTAGTATTCTTTGAGAGTTTTTTTTCGAGATGTAACAAAGAAAAAACGTAACGGGCTATTTCAGGATCTTTGGGGAGCTGATTATTGGTGAAAAGTTGGATAAGTTCTCGTAATCCCAAGGCTAAATTTTCAGGCAATTCGTAGACGTCCGTCGCGCTGTCTACATCGATTTTAAAAATGCTTTGGATGCTCGCCAAAAAAGCAGGTTGATCGACACGTCCTGTTTTTGCGAGTTGTTTTACTAAAGTCGCTGCTTGAAAAACGCCGGCTAAAGCTAAGGTTCGTAGGTGTAATGATGAAGTTATCATTGAATAATACCTCCACCCAAACAAACAGTCTCTTTGTAAAAAACCACGGATTGACCTGGTGTAATTGCACGTTGTGGATTTTCAAAGGTGACGATGCAAGTTTCCGCGTTTAGCATTTCGACGGTTGCAGGCTCTTCTGTTTGTCGATATCGAATTTTTGCGGTGCATGTAAAGTGCGTTTGAGGAGCACTACCTCTTACCCAATGTAATTGATTGGCTGTTAAAGTGTGAGCATAGAGAAGTGGGTGATTATCGCCTTCTGCCACAATCAATACATTGCGTGCCAGATCTTTGCCGACGACGTACCAGGGAGCATTATCGCCATTGTGACGCCCACCTATACCTAACCCTTGTCGTTGACCCAAAGTGTAAAACATCAAGCCGTCATGTGTGGCTATTATTTTTCCATCAGGTGTTTCCATGTTACCTTTTTGCGTGGGTAAGTAGGTGTTGAGGAAATTTTTAAATTTGCGTTCACCAATAAAACAAAGTCCCGTACTGTCTTTTTTATCGCAATTCGGAAAGCCAGCTTCTGCTGCCAATTTTCGGACAAAAGGTTTCTCCAAATGCGCGATTGGGAATAAAGTTTTTGAAAGTGCTGTTTGGTTGAGGGTATACAGAAAATAACTTTGATCTTTGTTCAGATCTTTGGCTTTATGCAGCTGAAAAATATTATTATTTTCAGAAATAGCGGCATAATGTCCGGTCGCAATATAATCGGCGCCAAGTTCGATTGCATAATCTAGAAAAGTTTTAAATTTAATTTCACGGTTACATAAAATATCGGGATTCGGCGTTCGTCCTAATCGATATTCCGCTAAGGCATGCTCAAAGACATTGTCCCAATATTGATTTGAAAAATTAATTGTGTGAAGTGGAATGCATAAGTTTTCACAAACTTTTTGGGCATCCATCAAATCTTGTGTGGCAGGACAATGATTATTATCGTCTTCCTGCCAGTTTTTCATAAAAAGGCCCTCAACTTGAAAGCCTTGTTTCTGTAAAAGTAGGGCGGCGATAGAGGAATCAACACCACCCGAAAGCCCAACAATAACGCGTTTTGCTATCGGGTGTGTCATTAGCATAGAGAAGAGTTATTTAAGGTTCGAATAACGCCTATCACTAATCCTTCGATGATAAGATTTTGGGGAAAGTTATCTGTCGTGTAACGTTGGATGCTGATTTCGTGATTTAATCGTGTTACAGCGAGTTGACCAGCAGGGATCTCTTGCGTTTGGTGAATGGCGAGGTAGTCACCTGTTGCGATATGGTGTTCTGGATACCCCTTGTGCGAAATCTGCAATAAAAAATCAATGCTGGGTTTAAAAAAGTTGCGCTCGAGTTTGCACATTCCCTCAATATGGTTATCAGACAAGATGGGCTGATGAGAGACAATGCGATCGATTTTTATAATGGGAATACCTCCAGTCGTTTTTAAAAGGCGTATGCCACGTGAGGTGCCGGGAACAAGTTCAATGACGCCTTTGCGTGCTAGCGCTCTTAAGTGATCTTCAGCGGCATTAGGAGAACGAAATCCCATGGTTTTTGCAATTTCTGCGCGAGTGGGTGGAGAACCTGCCGCATTGATGTGCGATTGGATTAAATCGAGGATCTCTTGCTGTCTTTTCGTTAGCTTAATTGGTTTAGTCATAAAACTTCCTGTGGGTTGAATTGAAGTCTAAGGCCAATGACTATCTTAATACAATGCTGTTCTGTTGTCCAGACTGTTTAAAAATCAATAGGTCACTCATTACACCCCCTTGTTTTACGAGAGAGGGTGCCGTGTAGCAGCGAGTGAGGTCAGATCTCATCAAATGGATCAGACCATCCTTTTGGGTGTTTACCTTCTTCTTCCAATTCTTCCAAATCAGAGAAGTTGTCCTTCTCAATTTCATAAGGGCCTGACCAATCTTTAGGCGCAGCGATAGAGACGACACGCATTTCAAACCAGGTATCTATATCAACCTCTTCAATTTCTCCCGAAAAGTATTGGATTTCAATGGACCTGTCCAATTTGTCTTCAGCGACGATTTCAAATTGATCAGCATGCTCTATGTCCCAATACCACACGCCTATCACTGGGTATTCATGTGTACGTACCATGATTTTCTGCTCCCCTTCTGTTTAAAATTTGTAATCCTGTAATTGATAGTTTATCAACTAAATTAAGAATTGGGATATTTATTTTTTAAAAATGATTTTTTTTTCACTGAAGGGTTTGAGTTTGTTCTAAAATTTAGGTGTACCTTCAAAGTGTACGCAACAGGCAGAGGGAGCGAATCAATGGAATTTTCATATTTAGCCGCGAGCACAGCGCTCATTGTTGCTTTTTGGGCGCTGGCCTATCTTGCAGCGCCCTTGTGGGCCTGGACGCTGACATTTGCGCTTTCCCTTGGGGTAATGCAAGCGCATGCGTTTTTCACGGGACCCTTGCAAGCGAGCCTCTGGGGCATACTGGCTTTTTGGATTGTGATATTTCATTTATCGTTTTTTAGACAAAGGTTTCTCACCACTTTTATTTTTCGTGTTTTTAAAAACAAGATGCCCAGGATGAGTAGTACGGAAAGGGAAGCGACTGAAGCGGGTGATATTTGGTGGGAATCCGAATTATTTAGAGGGAGGCCCAATTGGGATCGCTTCTTAGCAGCGCCTCAACAGTCGCTCACACAAGAAGAATTAAATTTTTTGAATGAGACTGTAGAAGCATTGTGTGCTTTATTTGATGAGTGGACCGTTTCTCATGTGACACGGGATTTGCCAAAACCCGTCTGGACTTTTTTAAAAGAAAAAGGTTTTTTCGGTATGATTATTCCGAAAAATTATGGTGGACTTGGTTTTAGTGCATTGGCGCATTCTGCAGTTGTACAAAAGATTGCAACCCATAGTTTAACCGCTGCTATTACTGCCATGGTGCCGAATTCATTGGGGCCGGCTGAATTGCTGATCAATTACGGCACACAGCATCAGAAGCAACATTACTTACCGCGGTTGGCGCGTGGCGAAGAAATACCCTGTTTTGCTTTAACCTCACCAGAAGCCGGATCAGATGCCAGTGCGATTACAGATGTCGGTATTGTGTGTGAAGGTGAGTTTTTAGGAAAGAAAATCTTAGGGATGAAATTAACCTGGGATAAGCGCTACATTACCTTAGCACCAGTTGCGACAGTGTTAGGTTTAGCATTTAAATTGTGTGATCCCAACAAATTATTAGGCGAAAAAGAAGCTTTGGGTATAACCGTTTGTTTAATCCCAACAACTCATCCTGGTGTAGAGTGTGGTCTTCGACATTTTCCTTTACATCAATCCTTTATGAATGGTCCCACGCGCGGTAAGGATGTGTTTGTGCCTTTGGATTGGATTATTGGCGGTGAGCAGATGATTGGTAAAGGCTGGCATATGTTGGTCGAATGTTTATCGGCAGGTAGAGGGATCTCCTTGCCTGCATTAACAGCAGCTTCTTCAAAAATTGCTTATCGTACGACAGGCGCTTACGCCCGTATCCGAAAACAATTTAATACCTCTATTGGTAAATTTGAAGGCGTTGCAGCATTAATGGCAAATATTGCTGGCAATACCTATATGATTGAAGCAGCCAGATTGTTAACGCTCGGGGCCTTAGATCAAAAAATTCGCCCGGCTATCGTGACGGCCATTGCTAAATACCACTTAACAGAGATGGGTCGTAAGGTTGTGAATGATGCTATGGATATCCACGGGGGGCGTGGTATTATGTTAGGTGCCAATAACTATTTGGCGAATGCTTACGCAAGCATTCCCATTAGCATCACGGTTGAAGGAGCCAATATATTAACCCGAAATTTGATTATTTTTGGGCAGGGCGTTATTCGATGCCATCCTTATGTTCAGGCAGAGATGAAGGCAATGGTTAACCCCAATGAAGCGATGGGTATTTTGGACTTCGATCGGATTGTTTTTAAGCATTTGCAATACACATTGTCTAATAAGGCAAGAATACTTTTTCATTCATTAACTGCCGGTGGTTTTTGTCGTGCCCCGAAAACACGATGTTTTAAACATTATTATCGGCAGTTGAGTCGTATGGCTGTTGCTTTATCCTTTATTTCCGATGTTGCATTAATGTTGTTAGGCGGTAAGTTAAAGCGTTGTGAGCGATTATCGGCTCGGTTAGGCGATGTCTTAAGCTATTTGTACTTAGCCTCGGCTGTTTTGAAATATTTTCAAGATGTTGGCAATAAAAAGGACGATTTGGCTTCGGTAAACTGGTGTGTGCAAACCTGTTTGTACCAAATCCAAAAGGCGTTTTTAGAATTTTTCAGAAACTTCCCCAACCGGTTTATCGGCAGTTGTCTTCGTTTTTTAGTGTTTCCTTATGGCCATGCTTATCAGCGACCCAATGATATTTTAGAGAATCATTTGGCCGCAGAAATGATGGTACCGGGGGACTTTAGAAATCGTTTAACGCAGCATTGTTATTTTGGTAAAAGCAATCGCAATCCCGTTACCCAGCTGGACGAGACTTTAGATAAAATGATTGCTGCTGAAGCGGCTTCACTCAAATTGGAAGCTTTGGTTAAGCAGGGGAGTATTCCCAAAAAACTGAGCTTAGCTGAGAGTGTTGAAAAGGCACTCGCGCTTCAAGCGCTTACGCAAGAAGAAGCGCGTTTGTTAGGTGAGTTTGATACGGCGAGACAAGAAGCCATTCGCGTGGATGAATTTGAGGCTCTGTAAAAAACTTTCGCTTTTGAGCGAGGTTTGTTTGAGCAGAGCGAGTTAAGCGAGCGAGAAAAGAGGAAGTTTTTACAGAGCCTAATTTAAGGGTATTGAGTAGGAAGATCGTATGAAAAACAAGCTGAAAGATGTTTATGTGGTAGACGGATTGCGAACACCTTTTACTAAGGCTATGGGAAAACCGAATCCCTTATCTGCTGCGGATTTAGCCGTTGCAGCTGCGGGCCCCTTATTGGCGCGTCAGCCGTTTAAACCGAGCGAGATTAATGAAGTGATTGCGGGATGTGTGGCGCCTGGTGCAGATGAAGTGAATATTGCGCGTATTATTGCCTTAAGATCGGGATGTGGTATTGAGGTTCCCGCTTTTACCGTACAAAGAAATTGTGCATCGGGGTTACAGGCATTAGAAAGTGCCGCGCTTAACATTAGAAGCGGAAAATCAGAGCTTGTACTGGCGGGTGGAACAGAGTGTATGAGTCGAGCGCCCTTATTGTATCCTAACGAGATGGCTATTTTTTTAGCACAGCTCAGATCTCGAAAAGGGCTTATCGATCAATTAAAATCATTGCTACAGTTTAGACCCTATTTTTTAAAACCCATTTTTTCATTGTTGAAAGGCTTAAGTGATCCGATTGTTAATTTATCGATGGGACAAACCGCCGAAAATTTAGTTTACGAATTTGGGATTACGCGCGAAGCGATGGATGCTTTTTCTGTTCAAAGCCATAACAGAGCCAGCGCTGCCCAAAAAGAGGGTCTATTTGAGGAAATAACGCCCTTATTTGATTGGCAAGGTGGCATGATAGAATCGGATAACGGGGTACGCGAGGGGTCTACTGTAGAAAAATTAGCAACCTTAAAACCTGTTTTTGACAAACCCTTTGGTAGTGTAACCGCGGGGAACAGTTCGCAAGTGACCGATGGCGCAGCTTTTTTGATTTTGGCGAGCGAATCGAGCGTAAAAAAATATGATTTACCTGTTTTGGGAAAAATTATAGATACCGCTTGGGCCGCGCTTGATCCGGCTATTATGGGTTTAGGTCCCGTCTATGCCATTCAAAAATTGCTTCAAGAACAAGACTTGTCCCTGTCGGATATTGACTACTGGGAAATGAATGAAGCTTTTGCAGCTCAAATGTTGGCGTGTTTAAAATCTTTAGGATCAATTCCACCCGACAAATTGAATGTCGATGGTGGAGCGATTGCCATTGGGCATCCTGTTGGCGCAACAGGCGCTCGATTGGTTTTGCATTTATTGCATGTGTTAAAAAGGAATGGTGCGAAGCGTGGGATTGCGAGCTTGTGTATCGGTGGTGGCCAAGGGGGCGCGATGTTAGTGGAGGCGTTTTAAGATGGATAAAGTGATTTATAGTCATTGGCATATCGAGCGTGATGAAGATAATATTGCGTGGCTAACCTTTGATAAGCAAGATTCAAAAACGAATACCATAGACTTAGTGGTGTTAGAAGAATTATTATCTGTTATTCAATCTTTAGAGACAGGTACAAAGCCATTGGGGCTTGTTATCGATTCGTCCAAAAAGAATGGATTTTGTGCAGGTGCGGATATTCAACAATTTAAAAACACGGAATCTTTAGAAACCATTGTTAATTTGATACAGCAAGGTCAAACGGTTTTTAATCACCTTGCCAATGTGTCTTTCCCAACGGTGGCGTTGATTGAGGGTTATTGTTTGGGGGGCGGGTTAGAACTCGCCTTGGCTTGTCGTTACCGTATCGCAATCGAAGATCCTAAAACTAAGTTGGGTTTACCCGAAGTGCGATTAGGCATTCAGCCCGGATGGGGTGGCAGCGTTCGTCTTCCGAGACTAATCGGTGGACTTAAAGCAATGGATTTAATTTTGTCTGGGCGTACAATAGAAGCAAAAGCCGCGCGTAAAATGGGTGTTGTGGATGTATCGGTGCCGAAACGTCAGGGTTTGGTTGCTGCCCGTTATTTTGTAAAAACCCAACCGAAAGTCAGGGCCGCAAATCTTATCGAGGATTTTACCAATCGGCACTTTGTTCGACCTCTTTTAGGGAAATATTTATTAAAAGCTATTTCTGCTAAAGTAAACCGTGCACATTATCCCGCACCCTATGCTGTTTTACAACACTGGATCGATCAGGGTGTGTTTCATAACGCGGCATTTATAGCGGAGGCAAATTCTGTTTGCCAATTGGCTCAGAGTGAAACGGCTCGAAATTTAATTCGGGTTTTTGAACTGCAAGAAAAATTAAAGCGTTTAGGGTCAGAGTCTAGCTTTAGACCTGAACACGTCCATGTCGTGGGCGCGGGCGTTATGGGTGGAGATATTGCCGCTTGGTGCGCATTAAAAGGCATACGCGTTACCTTGCAAGATCAAAATACATTAGCGGTTGCGGCAGCGCTAGGGCGTGCAAAAGCCTTGTTTAAAAAACAATTAAAAGAGCCGCATTTGGTACAAGCTGCGATGGATAGATTAATGCCCGACATCAAAGGTTGTGGCATTAAAACCGCAGATTTAATTATTGAAGCTATTATTGAAAAAGCGGAAGCCAAAAAAGCTTTGTTTATGACATTAGCGAGTGAAGCGAAAAAAGAGGCGATATTTGCAACAAACACTTCAACAATCCCTCTAAAAGCGTTAAGTGAAGATCCTGCGATACAACAGAGGATTATCGGATTGCATTTCTTTAACCCGGTTGCCAGAATGCCTTTAGTAGAGGTGATTGATACGGCATCGACGGATCCTCATTTAATTCAATACGGGATGAGTTTTGTGCGTGCGATTGAAAAAATCCCATTACAGGTTAAAAGTTCACCTGGGTTTTTGGTCAATCGTATTTTAATGCCCTATTTATTGGAAAGCGTTCGATTATTAGAATTGGGTATCCCTGCGGTTGCTATTGATAAAGCAGTCGTGGAATTTGGGATGCCGATGGGGCCTATTGAACTTGCGGATACAGTAGGCTTAGATGTTTGTCTGTATGGTGCAGAAAGTTTAGCGCATTATTTGAAAGTATCTATTCCCACCGAATTACGAAAACGTGTAGAAGCTGGAAATTTAGGCAAGAAAACCGGTCAAGGGTTTTATCAATTCAAAAATGGAAAAATTATTCGTCCAAAATTGCCGGAACATTATCGATTACCCGAAGATGCGCTTGATCGCTTGATTTTATCGATGATGAATGAAGCGGTTGCTTGCTTAAGAGAAGGGATTGTTGCAGACGCGGATGCTTTAGATGCGGGCATGATATTGGGCACAGGATTTGCGCCGTTTCGCGGGGGACTGATGCATTATATAGCAGAGCAAGGCGAATCGTTGCTGTTTCAACGATTGAATTTATTGGCGCAACGGTATGGCGATCGGTTTTTACC
>DAORSV010000035.1:0-16894 GCA_035443705.1 Gammaproteobacteria bacterium | reverse complement strand
GATATGACAGATTCGACGAATTTAATTCGATTGATCTCAGAAATTAAGCCCACAGAAATCTATAACCTCGCCGCGCAAAGCCATGTACACGTTAGTTTTGAGACCCCTGAGTATACGGCCAACGCAGATGCGCTAGGCACCTTGCGTCTTCTAGAAGCTATTCGTATTTTACACTTACAACAATCTGTCCGTTTTTATCAGGCATCTACTTCTGAGCTTTATGGAAAAGTGCAAGAAACGCCTCAAACAGAAACCACGCCCTTCTATCCTCGCAGCCCTTATGCGGCTGCCAAGCTCTACGCGTATTGGATAACCATCAATTACCGCGAAGCTTATGGCATGCATGCTTCGAATGGCATTTTATTTAACCATGAAAGCCCTGCCAGAGGCGAAACCTTTGTAACGCGTAAAATTACAAAAGCAGTCGCCGCTATCGCGAAGGGAAGTCAAGAACACCTCGTACTCGGTAATATCGATGCCAAACGAGATTGGGGGCATGCGCGGGATTATGCAGATGGCATGTGGCGTATTTTACAGCAAGAAACGCCCGATGATTATGTGCTTGCAACAGGCGAAACCTATTCAGTTCGTGAATTTGTAGAATTGGCTTTTAAAGAAGTCGGCATTACGATTGAATGGCGAGGAAAAGGGCTAGAAGAGCTGGGAATTAATCAAGAAAATGGTAAAATAGTCGTTAAAATCAGCCCCGAATTCTTTAGACCGACAGAAGTTGATCTCTTATTAGGCGATGCAACCAAAGCAAAACACAAGCTCGGCTGGACACCAACTGTCACTTTTAGAGAACTGGTAAAAGAAATGGTCACCGCTGATTTAGAAAATGAGCGAGGAACACATGAGAATGCTATTTTCACTCGACAATAAACGTGTCTACGTTGCGGGCCATAACGGTATGGTGGGTAGCGCCTTAGTACGGCGTTTAGCAAACGAAAATTGTGAGATACTAACGGTAGACCGTAAACAAGTTGATCTGCGTGATCAAACTGCAATTACTGCATGGCTCGCTCAAAACAAGCCTGATGTTATTTTTTTAGCCGCCGCGACTGTGGGTGGCATTCATGCCAATCGTTCTAAACCTGCTCAATTTTTATATAACAATCTCATGATCGCCAGCAATATTATTCATGCGGCTAAAGAATGTGGTGTACAAAAATTATTGTTTTTGGGTTCCTCTTGCATTTATCCCAGAAATGCTTCCCAGCCAATAACAGAGGAAGCACTATTAACCGGCAGCTTAGAACCAACCAATGAATGGTACGCGATTGCAAAAATTGCGGGACTTAAATTAACTGAATCATACAGACAAGAATATGGATGTGATTTCATCAGTTGTATGCCGACCAATTTATATGGCCCTTTAGACAATTATGACCTTGAAAATAGCCATGTTTTGCCTGCTTTATTGCGAAAAATTCATGAGGCAAAGCACCAAAACCAAAAGACTGTCACCCTGTGGGGGACAGGCAAACCCAGGCGAGAGTTTCTTTTTGTGGATGATCTCGCAGATGCTTGTGTTTATTTGATAAAACACTATTCAGATTCTAAAACCATTAATATTGGAACGGGTACAGATTTTATGATTTCTGAGCTTGCCGAAACGATTGCTGAAGTTCTCGGCTTTAAATGCGAATTTACCTACGACACTTCAATGCCCGATGGTACGCCTCAAAAATTGCTCGATATTAGCCGTCTTAAAGCTCTCAATTGGGTCGCGAAAACAAACTTACAAACCGGCATTAAATTCACCTATGAAGAGTACCTCAGGAGACACTTATGATTACACCCATTATTTTATCCGGTGGTGGTGGCACACGTCTTTGGCCACTGTCACGCACACATTTCCCCAAACAATACTGGGCATTGGTTAATGAGGAAACGCTCTTACAAGAAACAGCATTGCGGCTCGCTTCGACAACGCAATTTCATCAACCTTTGGTAATTTGTAATCAAGAACATCGTTTCTTAGTAGCTGAACAATTACGAGAAATCAATCTTATACCTTCTCATATTGTATTAGAAACAGAATCCCATAATACAGCCCCCGCTATTGCTATAGCTTGTCTTTTGCAAGCAGATCCGGATGAATTATTATTGGTATTGCCTGCAGATCATGTTATTCAAAACCCCGAAGCTTTTCATGCCGCGGTTGACTCCGCACGCGCTGTTGCAAAACAAGGCAAAATTGTTACTTTTGGCATTCAACCTCAGCGCGCAGAAACCCGCTATGGTTACATTGAACGCGGTACACCTTTAAATATACATAATAACAAGCGTGTTTTTGAAGTCTCTCGCTTTATCGAAAAACCCGATCTCGATACCGCGGAGATGTTTTTAACCGATAAAAATTATTATTGGAACAGTGGCATTTTTCTTTTTAAAACGTCTACCATGCTAGCAGAACTAGAACGACTACACCCTGCAATACTGGCAGGCTGTAAAACAGCGATCGCCAACGCTAAGCAGGATCTCGATTTTTTAAGGCTAGACTCTAAAGCCATCGTTTCTGATGCCAGTTTATCTATTGACTATGCCGTGATGGAACATACCCCACATGCTGTTGTTATACCTGTGGATATGGAGTGGTCTGATGTGGGATCTTGGGATGCACTATGGGCAATTTCAGACAAAGATGCAGAAGGGAATGCGGTCATTGGAGACGTGATTACCCATGATGTTCAGAACTCCTATATCCGAGCCGATAACCAACTGGTATCGGTTGTCGGACTCGATAATGTTGTTGTTGTCGCCACTGATGATGCTATTTTAGTTGCAAGCAAGGATCGCGTTTATCAAATAAAAGCGGTTATTGAACAATTAAAACTGAACAACCGAAAAGAATTAAACATGCATAGCCGCGTGTATAGACCTTGGGGATATTACCAACACATTGATTGTGGTGAGCGTTTTCAAGTAAAACGCATTATGGTAAAACCCGATGAAAAAACATCCACCCAAATACACTACCATCGCTCTGAGCATTGGGTTGTGGTTGAAGGAATCGCAAAGGTCACGCGAGGCAATGAAACGCTTTTGATCCACGAAAATGAATCGGTTTACTTACCAATGGGCATGAAACACCGTATTGAGAATCCTGGTAAAATTCCACTGCATTTGATTGAAGTGCAATCCGGATCTTATTTAGGTGAAGACGATATTGTCCGCATTGAAGATGCTTATGGGCGGGCAAAGCTTGAACCTAATGCCGTTTAACATGCTCTTTTTCAATCATCAACCCTTCAATGAGATCCATAAGGATATGCCCCAAGGTAATGTGTATTTCTTGAACGCGATTCGGATCGCTAGAAGGCACAATAATCGAAAGATCGCATTCTTGAATGGTTTGACCACCATCTCCACCCAAAAAACCCAGTGTCGCAATACCACGCTCACGTGCTGCTTTTAAGGCACGGATCACATTAACAGATCGACCCGACGTTGTTAGGCCCAATAAAACATCTTCTGGTCTCCCAAGCCCATTGACCATTCTTTCAAAAAGACATTCATAGCCATAATCGTTCGCACAGGCAGTAATGGTTGAAGTATCGAGCACCAAAGACAGGGCTGGAATAGCATCTCGATTTGTATGTGATCTTAATCTCACCAATAATTCGGCTGCCAAATGTTGTGCATCTGCAGCCGAACCGCCATTGCCACATAACATCAATTTTCCGCCCTTAGCCATTGCACGAACAGCAACTTCAGCCATCGAAACGAGTGTATTTAAATATGAACCTGTTAAACACTGTTTTTTAAGCTCAATCGCATCCAGCCACTGATCGCGAGCCTTTTCTACACACTTTGATATTTGTTCAGAAGAGAATTTCATTAGAATGCCCCTTTTTTGTCTATTGGTCCAAACCTTGAATTTTATCATTAAAATAACTTAATAACAATGGATAAATCTCCATCACGTCAAAAGGGGAAGTTATTTCGTCCATATTCCCTGGGAATGCAGTCGTGTTACCGTAAAACAAAACCCACCCTTCACTGCTGTAATCCGCGGTATATTGATCTCTTAACTGACTGATTTTAACATAATTAAACAATGGAAAAATCATCTCATTTGATTTATTTTCAACCCAAACATCTGCACCTAAAGCCCACATAGTCGGTGATAAATTTTCTTCTAAAAACAATTGGTGCTCACGTTGTTCTAGTTTAAATAATGGATATTCTCCCAGCACATTCAGATTTGACAGTTTAAACGCCCCCAAACTTGCATCCGCAGTATCCCTAAAGTTCAGCGTGATATAGGGATTTGCCTGAGTTAAAATCTCACAATTCAAAACATCAATTCTATTTAATAAGTGTTTAAGGTTATAAAATCGAATTTCTGGTTTATGAATTTGATGCACAGGATCTCGTTTTTTTTGACCCAGTCCCGTTATAATAACCAAGACGGTTTGCTCATCTAATAGTGGCAACAATTGGCCTAAAAACCCATCTACCAATCTAAAATTATCTAAAATCATATCTTTAAATAAAATCTCATGTGATTTTCTCATCTCAATGTTTTCAAAATAAAAGCTGTCCAAGTCTCCGAGCTCATCACTAAACCCATCAGGCTCTGCTGCTCGCCAGTACAAGTGCTGTGCAGAGGCAATATTTTCCAAATGTATTGTCGAAAATTGAGGTTTATATTGATTATACAATGTCTTAAAAATATCCATCTGACATTTAGCTCTTAATATTGCTCTGTCTTTTTGGTACGCCATTCCCTTTACGAGCTCCAAACGCATTTGCAATAAAATGGCTTTTATAATCGAAAATGGCACCCCTTTAATAGCACCCATGACTAACTGAAAAAACAACTGAATCGCTAATCCAACAGAACGGTGGATGTTATTTTTTTTTATAAAAACAAAAAATTTCTGAATAAAGCTGAGTGATTCTGGAAAACACGACTGAGCGGCTGAAAAAACACCAGGCACATAAAAAAGGCTTAAGGGGTTTTGACGAACAAGGGCACTTATCCGATTTCCAAATACACCTGTCGTAATCCCTTTCGCGTTTAAGACATCCCAAATATAATACCCCTGCAATGCATCAAACGCTTGTCCAAATCCAATGATACCGTGTTTATCGGGCTTGATCCCGGTATAAATAGAAGGCCAAATCGTCCAAGGTGTTAATTGTTCAATGCGCGCTCCCACACGCGTCTTTACAACTTTCCCGGCTTGCAGCAATTTTTTAAAAACGGGCAATTTCCCTTCAGCCACATATTTATCTAAAAAATGTTTCTCTGCCGCGTTTAATTCAACGACTAATATTCTCTTAGTTTTTTGTACAGTCATCATTTTTCTCAAATTTTGTCATTTAACTAGAATTTGTCAGAAACACGCAAAATCGTCACTTGATATAGACTACCGGCTGTATTTTGGGTATGCTCTTGTCAGTTAATACTATTAATAGCAGAGTTCAAAATAAATGACCATTCTCGTAACCGGTGCCGCTGGATTTATTGGATACCACGTGTGCCAAAAATTGCTGCAACGTCAAGAAAAAGTGATTGGCATCGATAACCTGAATCACTATTATGATGTGCGCTTAAAAGAAGCGCGATTAGCAAAATTACAAACACAACCTTGTTTTGACTTTTATAAAATCGATATCGCCAATAAAATCGAATTTGATCATTTTATAAAAGAAAATTCCCATATAACCCGGATTGTGCATCTCGCAGCTCAAGCCGGTGTTCGCTATTCGCTAACAAATCCTTTTGCGTACACTGAAGCCAACGTTGTTGGGCACCTCGCGATTTTGGAAGCCTGCCGAAAACTACCCATTAAACATTTGGTTTATGCGAGCAGCTCTTCTGTGTATGGCGCAAATCAAAAACTGCCATTTTCGGTTAACGATCCGGTTGATCATCCAATATCCCTATATGCTGCAACAAAGCGTTCTGCGGAATTAATGTCTTACACATACAGCCATTTATTTGGACTCCCCGCGACAGGCTTGCGATTTTTTACTGTTTACGGACCTTGGGGTCGCCCCGATATGTCTGCCTTTATTTTTACAGACGCTATTTTCAAGAACCAAGCAATCCCGGTTTTTAACCAAGGCGATATGCGACGTAACTTTACCTATATTGATGATATTGTGGCAGGAACAATTGCATGCTTAGACAAACCTCCCGAAGAGGGAACAGAACAAGGAGCAATACCACATCGCATTTATAATATTGGCAATAATCGCTCTGAACCGCTCATGGGTTTTATTCAAACCCTTGAAAACATTATTGGTAAAAAAGCAAAAATCCGTTTTGAGCCCATGCAACCTGGAGACGTAAAAGAAACGATTGCGGATATCTCAGATACCACGCGCGATTTTGGATTTTTACCTAAAACCCATATTGGAGAAGGTCTTAGAAATTTCGTTTCTTGGTATAGGAATTATTATGAATGCTAACAACGGCTCTACAATTGCAGTTATCGGACTTGGATATGTTGGATTGCCATTAGCAATTGCCCTTGCGCGCCATTTTCCTGTTACGGGATTTGATATTAATGAAGACCGAATTGCAGAGCTTAAAAAAGGCCTTGATCGCACACACGAAATTGAGCTATCTGTACTCAAAGCAACCACTATGCATTTCATATCAAATTCAGCAGAACTCCATGCTCACGATGTCTATATTGTGACGGTTCCAACGCCTGTCACCAACGATCATCTACCCGATTTAGAGCCTTTACAAAAAGCTTCAGAATTCGTTGGAAAAACACTGACTAAAGGTGCAATTGTTGTTTATGAAAGCACCGTTTACCCAGGTGTTACTGAAGACTTTTGCGGACCTATTCTAGAAGCTCATTCTGGTCTCAAAGCAGGTCAAGACTTTTATCTAGGGTATTCTCCCGAACGCATTAATCCGGGCGATAAATTACATACCATTGATAAAATCACCAAAGTGGTTTCTGGGCAAACCCCCACTGTTGCAGAAAAACTAAAAAATATTTACGGCGCTATTAACAATGGAAATATTTTCGTCGCACAAAATATCAAAACAGCTGAAGCCGCTAAAGTGATCGAAAATGCGCAACGCGATATTAATATTGCGTTTATTAATGAAATTGCAAGCATTGTTGGAAAACTTGGATTATCCATTTATGATGTATTAGATGCAGCCAATACAAAATGGAATTTTTTGAATTTTAAACCTGGACTCGTCGGTGGACATTGCATTGGTGTTGACCCCTACTACCTTGCACACTGTGCACGCAACTTAGAACTTAATCCTGAAGTCATCCTTGCGGGAAGAGGCATTAATGAAAGCATGAGCAAAACGATTGCGAATGCTATTCATCAAAAACTGAAGCAAATAGCTCCAAACAAAAGCAAAGCAAATATTTTAGTTTTAGGGCTTACTTTTAAAGAGGATATACCCGATCTCAGAAATACCAAAGTGATTGATGTGATAAAAAACTTACAACAACTTGGCCATAATGTTGATGTTCATGATCCGCTTGCAGAACCACATCAGGCGCAAATACACCTGGGCATTGATCTATTGCCTAATCGCTTTGAGGCTTCTGCTTATGATTGCATTATTGGTGCCGTTGCTCATCAGCCCTATTTAAAATTGACTGCTACTGATTTCGAGAAGCTATTAGTGCCTAAGGGACTCATCGCTGACATTAAAAATATGTGGCGAAAGACAAAACGTCCAGAAGGAATGCATTACTGGACTTTATGAAGAAAATACTATTCTTAGTGTCCGAAGATAGCTATTTTTGTTCGCATCGATTAAATTTAGCACGCGCGGCGCTTCAAGCAGGGTTTGAGGTCGCTATTGCAACCAAAGCCACAAAACCAACGCACACTCAAAAAATTCAAGATGCGGGGTTGACCCTATTCCCACTGAAGCATTTTACACGTGCCGGGTTAAATCCTATTCGTCAATGTCAGCTTCTTTTAGAATTACTTAAAATTTATAAAATGTACCGTCCCGATATTGTACATCAGGTTGCAATAAAGCCCGTTATACTAGGCTCATTGGTTGGGCTTTGGTGCCGAATACCGCTTATTATTAATGCATTGGGGGGGCTTGGATATCTGTTTACTACTGATGAGCCCCTCCCCCCGGAAATCCCCCCTAGCCCCCCTTTTTCAAAGGGGGAAAAGACTACAAAAACCACAACAAAACTAAAAAAAAGAGTATTACGATTCTTAACCTGCTGGTTATTTCGTTTTATTTTTTCAAGACGCAATACGAAATTAATTTTGCAAAACCAAGATGACTTGGATACTTTAGTCAAAGCACAGTGTATTTCTGACCTCAAAAAAATTAGCATTATTAGAGGCTCAGGCATTGATATGAACGCTTTTCCAGCAACCCCTTTTCCACCAGAACCGCCTGTGATCATCGCCTGCATCTCTAGACTCTTATGGGACAAAGGCATTGGCGAATTGGTTACCGCCGCTAGAACACTACAAGAAAAAAATATCGCAGCAAAAATCATATTATACGGAACGCCAGATCCCGAAAATCCCGCTTCTATCTCGCACGAACAAATTCAAGAATGGCACGATTCTGGCCTGATTACCTGGCAAGGGCATTGCAATCATGTTGCTAAAGCCTACGCGGATTGTCACATCGCTGCATTACCCTCTTATCGAGAAGGATTACCCAAGACGCTGTTAGAAGCAGCCAGTTGTGAGCGTCCAATCGTTACAACCGATGTACCTGGCTGTCGCGAAGTCGTAAAAGATGGGGAAAATGGATTACTGGTTCCTGCAAAAGACAGCGAGGAACTGGCCAATGCCCTAATCGTTTTAATCGAAAATAAAGCGTTGCGATTACAAATGGGACAAGCCGGCAGAAAGCGTGTTGCACAGTACTTTTCAGACACGCTCATCTATGAAGAAATCTTAAAATTATATTCTTGAGAAGGGATTCGTTAGGAAAACGTGATCATATGCCATTTTTATGTTGATAAAAGTGGCAGACAATCACGTTTTACCAACATAAAAATGGCATATGACTCCGGGCAAGCGTTAGAGGTAAGCAATCCATGTCTTTCCCCCTTGACACACACTATACTAAAGGTTACATTTAGTGTAACTTAAAGTAGAGTCATATGCTATGCGCCCCATGCAACACTTAAAACTATGGTTATCAGAGCATGCTAACGACAGGCACTATTTGTTTACGCTGCATGATTTACGAGCACTTTGTCCAACATTATCGGATCCGGCTTTTAAGACGTTACTAAGCAGAGCAGTACGATCCGAATTACTTTTGCGTCTATGTCGAGGAATATATCTATATAAAAAATCAGCCATTTTGGATGGCTTGCTTTTGTTTCATACAGCAGCTCTGCTTAGGGCAAAAGCTTTTAACTATATCAGTTTAGAAACGGTTCTCAGTGATGCAGGTGTCATTTCACAAATTCCAATGAACTGGGTATCCATTATGTCATCTGGTAGAAGCCGGATTATGTCTTGTGGTGATTTTGGGACCATTGAATTTATTCACACGAATCAGAAACCTACAGATCTTATCAATCAACTTACATACGATCATCATTGCGGACTATGGCGTGCCAATGTCGCGCTTGCATTAAGAGACATGAAAATAACGCACCGAAATTGTGATTTAATCAATTGGGATATTGCACATGAACTTATTTGATCAATTAGTAACAGAAGCACTAAAAAACCAACCAAATTTATCATCATTAAGAATTGTCGTTGAAAAAGAATTACTGCATCACGATATCTTAAGAACATTAAGCCAAAATAATTTACTCACAGACTTAACCTTCATCGGTGGAACATGCCTTAGAGCCTGTTATGGCGGCATTCGATTAAGTGAAGATTTGGATTTTACAGGTGGGAAGGGTTTTTCTCGCAATAGTTTATCTACAATGGGACGTATATTAACCCATAGTCTAAATGAAAAATATGGCCTACAGGTCTCCGTCAGCGAACCAGTAAAAGACATAAAAAACGTGGATACCTGGAAAATAAAAATTGAAACGAGGCCTCAACAAAAAAATTTACCAGCGCAACAAATTAACATAGATATTTGTGCGATCTCTTCATATGAAAAACAACCTATGGTATTGCTAAATCCATATGGTGTTGATATGGGCACAAATGGCTTGGTCTTGCAAACACAAAGTCGCGCGGAAATTTATACTGATAAGTTAATCGCTTTTGCACTACGCCCCAATAGACTAAAATATCGTGACTTATGGGATATGGTGTGGTTGCATCAACAGGGAATAAAACCTAACTTCAGCTTAATACCTAGCAAGCTCCAAGATCGAAAATTAACACAAGAATATTTTTTAAATTTGTTTACTGAACGACATGAGTTATTATTGCAAGATAATCACTTGGCACTAGAATTTAATAAAGAAATGCGTCGATTTTTATCACCTGATCAAATTAACAAAACGATAGCACAAAACAATTTATGGTCTTTTATTGTTTATTTAATAGGTGACTTAGATACTCAATTGCGAAAAAGTTTGGTAAACGAGCACAAAGTTTAGTCTTACATCTTTATACCAACGCCTTTTCTAAATAACCAAATTGCCCAACTATAGAGCACGACAATAAAACCAATAATAACCCAAAGCGCAACATGAACATTAATATCCGACTTCCCTAGCATGCCATATCGAAATGCATTAATCATATAAAAAACGGGGTTACTATAAGATATCCATTGCCAAAAAGATGGTAAAAAATCAATCGAATAAAATACGCCACCCAAATAAGTAAGCGGGGTTAAAACAAAAGTTGGCACAATATTAATATCATCGAATTTTTTCGCAAAAATACCATTAATTAAACCTGCTAAAGAAAACAATATTGCCGTTAACACCGCCACTAAAATAACTAGCCAAATATGCGTTAAGGGTAATGCTGTAAAAAACAATGACAGACCCGTGACTAATATACCAACTGCGACACCGCGTGCCAATCCGCCCAATAAATACCCCCACAAAATAATAAAATTAGGCAAAGGCGACACCAACATTTCTTCGATATTGCGCTGAAATTTAGAACCAAAAAAAGAAGCGACAACATTTCCATAGGAATTTGTTATAATGGCCATCATAATAAGGCCGGGAACAATATATTCTATATATGAAACCCCTCCTATTTCTCCAATGCGAGAGCCAATCAAATTGCCAAATATGACAAAATAAAGAGTCATGCTAATCACAGATGGCAATAGCGTTTGAGACCAAATACGAAGAAAGCGGGATATCTCACGTCGTAAGATGGTATACAAACCAATGATATTTTCTTTAAATCTTGTCATACAGGGTTTACCAAGCGAATAAATAATTCTTCTAAACGATTTGCTTTATTCCGCATACTCAGCACTTCAATGTTAAGCTTAGAAAGCGTGATAAAAATATCATTTAAATTAAGCGTTTTGGGAAAGGTAATTTCTAATGTTGTTTCATCTTTAGAAACGGTTTCACACCCTAATAGAAGTGGTGCCTCTGCTAACGGTCTTTTTAAATCAACCACAATTGTTTCGGTATTTAGGCGAGACAGTAATTCTTTAATTGAAGTGTTTTCTATAATTTCGCCTTTGTTAATAATCGCAATACCACGACATAAAGACTCTGCCTCTTCTAAATAATGGGTTGTTAAAATAATGGTGGTTCCTTTCGCATTAATTTCACGTAAAAACGCCCACATAGAACGTCTAAGCTCAATATCGACACCCGCTGTGGGTTCGTCCAGAATAAGCATTTTAGGTTCGTGTATTAAAGCACGCGCAATCATTAAACGCCGCTTCATGCCACCCGACAATTCTCTTGAGACAACATAACGTTTATCCCATAATCCCAACTGTGTGAGATACTGCTCTGCCCGTATATATGCGATACGACGCGGTATACCGTAATACCCTGCCTGGTTAACGATCACATCTATCACGCGCTCGAAAAAATTAAAATTAAATTCCTGAGGCACTACGCCAATACAGGTTTTAGCGCTCACCGCTTCTTTTTCTAAATCAAACCCAAATAGCGAAACCTGACCCGCTGATTTATTGACCAAAGAAGTCATAATGCCAATGATAGTCGTTTTACCCGCACCATTTGGTCCCAGTAACGCAAAAAAATCCCCTTGTTCAACTTCAAGATTAATGCCCTTTAAGGCCACTTGCCCCGAAGAATAGGTTTTTTTTAAATTTTTAATAAGGAGCGCTTTCATAATGTTAGCAATCTTGCTTTTAATGTTAAAGCCCATAAATACACAGACTGAGTGTAAGTTATATTAGCGAAAACACACAAGACTCTTTTGA
The DNA here is from genome assembly GCA_035443705.1 of Gammaproteobacteria bacterium. Taxonomy (GTDB): domain Bacteria; phylum Pseudomonadota; class Gammaproteobacteria; order UBA6186; family Azoamicaceae; genus CADEGZ01. Next base: position 4,599 of record DAORSV010000035.1, on the reverse strand, counting down.
TTTGCACATGGTTTACGAAAAAAAACTTATGCTACAATACTACCATGAAGTTTTTAATCGCATTTCTTTGTAAGATGTCTAATTTATTCACAACGTGTCTGAACTTTAGTTCTCATTTCGTTGTGTTGGGTGTGCGCGCTTATTTAGCTAAAATCTTTTTTTGGTCTGGTTGGCTTAAATTAACAGCTTGGTCGTCCACCCTGTATTTATTTGAACATGAATATAAAATCATCGGGATGTCGCCCTTAGTCGCAGCTTATCTCGGTACCGCTGCCGAGGTCGTATTACCCATTTTTTTGATATTGGGCTTAGGCGCAAGAATACCGGCAACCCTATTGTTTATTTTCAACATCTTTAACGTTATTTATTATCCGGTATTGTTAAAACCTGAATTTGCTGCCGCGTTAAAAGATAATATCATCTGGGGCATTTTAATTGGTATTCTCGTGCTTTATGGATCCGGAAAAATATCGATAGACTGCTGGATCCAAAGAAGGTTTTGTAAAGAGTATAAGATATAAATTAAGTAAAATAACTTAATCTATTTATACAGTCCTAAAATATGGCTAGAATATGAGAATATAGTAGAAAATAATATCCGTGCTTAATCTATCAAATATAAAATCCGCTTTTTATACACCGGCTGTACTGGAACATCTGTTATCAGTCACTGCCGCAGTCGTATCGCGATATTCCATGCTATTGGTCACAATCGTCAATACACAGATGATGCCCTCAGAAGAATTTGGCCTGTTTGTTATCTTATTACTCATCGCAAACCTCATTACGGCATTTGTAAGTTGCGGTGGAGATATGTGGTTAAATAGATTCAGTCGGCCACGACACTTAGCAAAAAATCATGCCCCTATTGTTGCACGTTTATATCTTAAGATTAGCATTGCTTTAGCTGGCGTCGTTGTTTTAACCGCGCTCTATCTCGGGTTCTTCAACAGTGCGGCATTTAATCATGCAGGCCGCGGTATCGCTTGGTGCCTTGCATGGGCAGCGATGACCGGGATTATTGAAACCATTTTAGCAGTTTTACGCACCACGCACGTTATACAACGCTTCTTCATTATTCGTGATTTTTTCATGCCCATTGCACTTATCGCATCTATAGTATTCTTCAAAGTGAATACCGTAGAAAAATTTTTCATGATTGCCTTTACCATTGGTGCAATAACCCTGGGGCTTTTATCAAAACTCGTATTTTCAAGAAAGCATCACTATTTTCCACACACGCGTTGGCATGGACAGTTGTTTCAAAAAGTCATTATTGGGCACACCATAGCACTAATCTTAAACAACCTGTTAGCACGTTTGGCAAATGGACAAGATGCGCTGTTACTTGCCCGAACAGAATCGATGGTCTTGGTGGGCCAATATCGTTTTGTGACACATTTTGCATATGCCTTTAATATGATTCAACACTATGTATTTTTGGCATTTCCTTGGCAGCTCCGAAAAGCAAACGCAAATAGCACCTATTTTAAAGAAACACAAGGTATAAAATTAAGACAATTATTGTTAATAATAAGTGCCTTCCCAGCACTGGTGCTGCTTATCTTTATCGCTAAACCTTTATTAACAATCCTGGGACCAGAGTTTCCCCTGATGGCTTTACCGCTTTCTTTTTGTCTTATTATTCGATTTAGTGAATTATTATGGGGACCCCAGCATGAGATACTGATCAGCAATAAAAAAGTTTTCTGGGATACGCTTGCTAATGTCATCACCATTCTGATTGGAGGATGCGTATTTTTTACATCGCTTCATTATTGGGAAAATGGCATCGCAAGCGGATTGTTCTCTTTAGGATTTAGCTCTATCGCAGGCCAACTGACACGCCATTTCATTTTAAAAAAATATGATTTACTTAATAAAACAGATAACTTCCGATTAAATCCTTGGTATCCTACACTTGCAGTTTTTGCGAGTATGATTTATCTATTCATTACAATGGAATAGGCCCATGAAAACAGAAAAAACTTCAGTCCACCCATTTTTACTCGCCAGTATGTATGCGATTGTTATTCTCATACAATTACAATTCGATATTCGAATTTCTAAGACAATACTTCGAATCGGCGCTTCTGATTTTTTTGTTCCGTTTTTTTTAATATTTATGCTTTATGTGACACCCAAAGATATTTTTCAACAAGAATGGAAAGTTAAATGGTTGCCTATTTGGTTTATCACCTTTACTTTCTGGCTGGGCATTTCCTTATTAATAGGATATATGGAAGCCGGTTTTCTATCGAGCTGGGCATTCAGTAATAAATTTATCGGTTGGTTAATATTGATGGGATATTTTTTAGCAGGAGGATGTACCAAAAATCTAACCCATGAAATGCTACTCCGCATGTTTAAAATTTTGTTTCTCAGCAGCTGGCTTGTAGGCATATTTTGTATTTTCAGTTGGGCAACGCTATTGCACAGATACTACCCTGGTTTGGCAATTGGCAGCAACGCTAACCATCGTTTTATAGGATTCCTCCAAAATCCTAATGCTTTTGGACTTTTTAATGTTGTGCTATTGTTATTTTATATTTCAATCAACCATCAAAAATTATTGTTTTCTCGATCGTTAACTCTCGTTGGCTATATAATCAACCTAATTTCTATCATAGGCTCAGGTTCTAGAGGGGCTTTTATAACCGCTATTTTTGGTTTAAGCATACTGACGTTACGTAAAATGATTTCTTTTCGTTCTGCGTTTTTAGTCATCATGACAGGAATAAGTGCTTTACTGGGCTCCATTGGTCTAAGCAACCTATTCTCCTCCAAGCTATACAGTTATATGAACTCTCCCCAGCTTTGGCAATTTTCAGATTCGGGTGTGAGTGAACGAATACACCATATCAAAATTGCATTAGGCTGGTGGCTTGAAAGTCCCTTAATGGGTATCGGACTTGGAAGTTATTTGAACCGTCAAATAGAACAGAATATGATGCCTCTTAGCACAATACATCAAACGCCCCTTTGGTTGTTAACCGAAACGGGTTTGATTGGTCTCATGTTAATATTAGTTTTTGTCTATGCTGCACTAAAAAGTCTTTATCAATCCAGTTTTTTACCCAAAAATAACACCCTTGCGGCAGGTGGACTCGCGATGATCTTGGCATATGCCTTAGCTTCTTTAACATCCGAGATTATGTATCAGCGTTATCTCTGGTTCTTCTTAGGTATGCTATTAGTGCAATCCATCCGAGAGTCGCAAAGCGAGCAAATGGAGGATTTCAGGATCAACGCTAGCCCCAAATTTTAGGTTCCTATTCTATATCTAACCCCATTACTTTAGTTCTGGCCTCCAAAAAGTAAATGTTCACGCGGCGCCAGCCGCGTGAACATTTACGATTTCACAAATCTAGTGACCTGAAGCAGGAGGAAATGAGGGGGATACGAGAGTATCTGCTTATCTATTGATTTGAACCTGTTTTTTCAGAATTATTAATTGATAAACTTGGTGCGAATACGGTATTTTTATAAGCAATAAGTACGTTGTGTATTTTATTAAGCAAGCCCCATAATTTACGTTCTGCATAAATATATTCTTTAGACATAAATGCAATTAACGATTTTTCAGAAGTTTTACGTCGATGCATGCTGATATGATCAAAGAAAGTTTTATCCATAGGCACGAAATTAATTTTTTCTGCTTCACGACCTGCCAGCACACTTAATAATCCTTCATCATGTTGATGATGAGAAAACTCAGGGTAATGAGGTGTTTTTAATAAATTTAATCCCTTTAATAATGCCGGTTGCTCGCATAGATGCAGCCATTGTTCAATAAATGCGCGGCTTTGTATTGAATTGCGTATTACTATTATACCAGCCCAGACATGATGGCTATTACGGCAACTATCATTAAGACAATTCATAGCCGCAAATGCGTCACCACTAGCACAACGCCCAGCGTAACCATAGAGCCGTGGGTCGTAAGCAAATAATACGATATCTTTACCCTGCGTTATCCCCTGATGAATATAATTTGTTAACGGTTTACGGATTAAAGCACCTGAATCTGCGTACATTACAATCGATCCATCTGGCACTTGACGTAAAGTCTTCAAAATCAAATAGGGTTTCCATAGCCAAAAGCCTGCGCCAAATTTTTCATTTAGAATAGGGTTTTGTTGCACAAATTTATGATCAAGGTGTTCACGTCTAAAATTATAAATAAAATCAAACCCACGATTTATAGCAGAAGCGGCAAGAATATTTCTATTTTGAAAAAAAACCTCAGGCCCGTCGGCATATGAGATCAGATAATAGCTATTATTTTTTTGATTGTTTGATAACTTGCTTTCTTCCTGTTGTGACCAGTCCAAGCTATGTAGCATGTGCCACAAAGCCAAACATAGCAAAATTAAAGACGTAAAAATTAAACCCCGAATTATCCTATATAGGGCTTTTCCTTTATTTTTTGGCATTTTTTATTCTGTCTACTAAAAGAGGCATTCAAATCAAAATTTTTGAAACATCCAACAGACCTATGATACCGTATTTTAAACAATAATTCAACAGTTGCTCAAGAATAGCAGCACTTCCCGCCATAAATTTAACCCTGATATAATCAAGGTTGTAAGCCAGCGA
>DAORSV010000034.1:4920-17048 GCA_035443705.1 Gammaproteobacteria bacterium | reverse complement strand
CCTGAATTCCGCGCGCGCTGCCATGGAAGCTGTAGGTTTGCCCATGGAAAAATTTGTTGTTTTTCAACCCACAGTTGAAAACCAGCCTCTCCTATTCAGCAATCCGCTGAAGCAAAAACTAAGCCTGGCTCCTCCATCCGACACTTTGATTTCTGCAAGCAAAAAACAAAAGTACACTATTTAAGCCTCTATACTAATCGAGTGTTAGGTTATCGATTCTTAAGTTTAGGTTTACTTGCTCCTGCTTCTAATTTAATTTCGTTACCTTTAATCTCATGATAAATATGTGAAAGAACTGTCTGATTAAAATCTTTCCCGTCATTCGTGCCTCTAAGATTTCTTATAAATTGATCTTCAGTCATCTTTTTTCTAACTTGTGGGTTATAAAGGTCTGTATTTAACTGGAGAATTGCATAAGCCAAGATCAGTACAGTCCCTTCATTTTTAAAACCCAATTTTGCTGCGTTTTCACCGGTCTCAAAAAATGCTTTGGCAAATCCGTCTAAGAGTCTCTCTATTTTTTGACTTTCGCCAGGCAAACGAAACTTATCAAGAAATTGTCTCAGAGATGGCACCAATGCCTTATCCTGACCTTGCTCATCCTTAAAATTGAAACCTTGCGCAAATTGTTCTAGGATTTTTTTATTTTTTTGATTTTCAGATTCGATCTTAGGATCTTTCCCTGGATTTGGTATCTGAGTGTCTAGGCTCCCTAGGTATTCTCCAATCTTATCCTTATCCAGCTTCACGCCATCTATTTCCAGAGAATGTAGAAATTTAGCAATATTCTCTGCGGTATTTGGCTCAAGTATTGTAATGGCTGTTTTAGGGTTTGCATTAAATGCGCTTATTAAATATTTTTTTTGATTCAGTAATTTCTTCTGTGTTACTAACTCCGTTGATTCTAGTGATTCTCGATACTGCTCTTTTGCTACTGCAGCATGCCTCACATACAAAGCCATTAAGTATTGTTGTTTGTTTTTTTTTGTTTTTTGGTTGCTGGTTTTAAATATTTTTTCAAAGGAATTGCTTATTTTTTTAAGTAATTTTTTAAAAAAACCGCTCGACTTTGGTTCTATCTTTTCTACCGCTTCTATCGCCCGCCCTAACTTTCGATGAATCCCCAGTAAAGTTAAATTCTGTTTTGCAATTAACTCGTGTTTTGCAGACAGAGTCCGTTGAGCGTCCACTTTTGCAGCGAAGTCCTGGTTACAAGTAACAATAAACTCCCCGACCATCTTTTCCATTTCTATTTTTGCTGCAACTTCATCAAAAGATTTGTTTTCTGCAAGTGCTCTCTTCATTGCTTCTAACTGCCCTATAAGTTGAGCACGAGCGAAAGACTCTATGATTCCTTTATGCGACATCTCTAGCCTTATTTCTTCTATAGCCGAACAGAAAATCTCAAAACACTCCTTAAAATTCGAGGGTGATATAGCCATCCTGATCTCCAATACACACTGATATTAATCATAAATATAGTACAAACTTTAGGCTCTATCTGGTTCCTCCGTCCGATACTTTGGCTTCTTCAAGCAAAAAACAAAAGCTCACGGTCTAAAAAATAAAGAAATACCATCTTCAGGTGGTAAAATAATACCTAAAATACCTTTTGCAGATGGTATTTATCACACAAATATCGGATAGACTCATATGAAGCATTTTGCTAGATTCATATTAGGCTCCTGGAAAACTTAATATACTGACTTTAAAATCAGCTTGTATTTCGTTATTATCGCTTTACATTACTATCGTTATGCGTTACTATTATCTATGATAAAGTCATTTAATTGCAAAGAAACGGAAAAACTCTTTAACCGAGAGCATATTCCTAAACTTTCTTATTCACTGCATCGAGTGGCTTTAAGAAAACTTTTAATGTTGGACGAGGCTGCCAGTCTAAAAGATTTACGTGTACCACCCGGAAATCGCCTAGAACAGCTCTCTGGCAACCGAAAAGGACAATATAGCATCCGTATCAACGCTCAATATCGTATTTGCTTTGAGTGGAAAGACGGTGACAAGTTTAATGTGGAAATTGTAGATTATCATTAATCTAAGAGGAAACATGGCAAAATTAGCGCCAATACATCCCGGCGAAATTCTACAAGAAGAATTTCTAAAGCCTATGAAAATTTCTCAATATCGTATCGCAAAAGATATTGGGATCTCTGCTACGCGCATTTCGGAAATCGTTCGAGGGAAACGCGCCATAACCGCAGAAACCGCATTAAGACTATCACTTTATTTTGGGATGTCTAAAGGTTTCTGGTTGGGATTACAAAAGCGTTATGAATTAGATATCGCTGAAGATGCGTTAAGCAACCGTTTAAAAACGGAAGTTCATCCTTATAAAGAAGCTTCATAATAATTTTATTTCTAAATAATTGTTACACCACCCATATACGGCAATAACACTTCCGGCACATGAACTCGCCCTTCTGCATCCTGATAATTTTCCATGACTGCAATTAACGTTCTACCCACTGCTAACCCAGAACCATTTAAAGTATGCAACAATTCAGGTTTATTCGTTTCGGGATTACGAAATCGCGCCTGCATACGTCTGGCCTGAAAAGCTTCTGTATTGCTACAAGATGAAATTTCGCGATACTGGTTTTGGCCAGGTAACCACACTTCTAAATCGTAGGTTTTAGCCGATGCAAAACCGATATCCGCCGTACAAAGCGAAAGTACCCGATACGGTAGTTTAAGTTTTTGTAACACCGCTTCTGCATGCGTAACCATTTGCTCTAATGCCGCGTAAGAGTCTTCCGGTCGAACAAATTGCAGCATTTCGACTTTATCGAATTGATGCTGGCGCAACATGCCTCGCATGTCTTTGCCATAAGTACCTGCTTCTTTTCTAAAACACGGGCTATGACACACATACTTTAAAGGCAGCTGTTCTGCATCAATAATCTGCTCTCGAACAATATTGGTAACAGAAACTTCAGAGGTAGAGATTAACCAAAAATCTGTGTCTTTAATGGCAAACATATCGTCTGCAAATTTTGGCAATTGCCCTACGCCATATAACGAATCACTTGTCACTAAATAAGGGACATAGATCTCTTCGTAACCATGCGTCTGCGTGTGTAAATCAAGCATAAATTGCGCTAAAGCACGATGTAATCGCGCAAGTTTTCCATGCAAAACCACAAACCGAGCACCCGCTATACGCGTTGCCGCATCAAAATCTAATGCCGCTCCTCCTAAGGAAACATGATCTTTAACCTCGAAATTAAACAATGGAGCCTGCCCCCACCGTCGTACCTCAAGATTTTCTGTTTCATTTTTGCCGATAGGTGTACTAGCGTGCGGAATATTCGGGATGATTTCTACACGTGCTTTCAAATCGTGTTGAATAACCGCTAAACCTTCTTCTGCTATCTTTAATTTCTCACCTAAGCCTGCAACAAGCGTCATGAGAGCATCAACAGATTGTCCAGTCGCTTTAAATTGTCCAATTTTTTTTGATTGTTGATTCCGTTCGTTTTGCAATTTTTCGGTTTCTACTTGCAGAATTTTACGTTTAGCTTCTAGCGCTTTTAATGCACCAACATCTAAAATAAATCCACGTGTGGCCAATTGTTCTGCAACAGCCTCTGGATTTTCTCGTAATATTTTCGGATCTAACATCGTTTTTGCCTCAGTTTTTTTACAGCCCAGTTCCCCCCTTTAACAAAGGGGGGTAGGGGGGATTTAATCATTCGTTAAAACATCAACGCCCTTAGGCGGCGTAAAGTGAAATTGCGCATCTGGAATACTCGGGTTTAAGCGCATCTGTTTAAAACTAAATAACGAAACTTGACCCAATTGATCTAACAATTCCATCTCGTTTAACGTTTTTTCTTTAAAACCTATTTTGATCCACTGAAAAGATCCTTCGCTATTCTTAGGGTGCAATTCAAAACAGCTGTCGCTATTTTTTAAACAATGTCCGTCTACAAGTGGTAACTTTTTTATTTTAAAATCGCTATCCAGCGAATTAACGTCACCGGTAAGGAAAAAAATAGGTGCCGCGGTTTGAGCTTTGGTTAATTTTTGAATGGTGACTTGATCTAAGTCTTTATCGTAATCCCAAACTTTTTTACCATCCGCAATGATAAGTCTTGGCTCGTTCCCCAAAACTTCCCACCGGAATTGACCTGGCTTTTTAAGCCACATTTTACCAGAAGAGGTTTGCAATTGTCTGCCCGCTTCGCTTTTAATGACTTGTTGAAAATTTCCTTGAAGGCTCGATACAGGTACTAATAAGGCTTTTAATTCAGCAATATCTGTTGCGGTTGGAGCACTTGCTGCTGTTACAGCAAAAACGCTCTGCGCCAAACATAATAAGGCAAAATTAAATAACGCTAATAATCGCTTGGTTTTCATAAACGTACTCCGTAGTGAGCCACCCGTAAATCATAGGTTAAATCTTAGCACAGTAAAGGGCAGGAACAATAATATCTAGAAAACTAAATGGCCTTAAGGCTCTGGTTTACTTTATTTCATTTCAGGGATCTACTAAGTCGCTATTTTATTTCTCTTCAAAAATGGCACAGAAATCACACTATTAACAATCAAAACTCCACTAAATATGAGTATAGCAGCAATCAAAAATTGTACATCTAGCGTTTCTTTCAAAAAAGTGACCCCTAAAATAGTCCCAAAAACCGGTAACAGATAAGTCACCGTCGATACGGCTGTCGCACCTTGTCGTTCGATAATCCTATAGTACATAATAAAAGCAAAGGCGGTACCAAAAACGGCAAGCCCCAACACACCAAACCACGATGACAGAGATGCTGTTTGAATCATTAATAATGGCGATTCAAAAATAAATGCCAAGGGTATTAAGTAAAGCAGCGAAGAAAATAACTGGATGACAGGCGCAACTAAAGGTGGGACGGATGGGAAATTTTTTCGTACATACACTATTCCAACTGCGTAGCTTGAAGCACCGATAAAGCTTAACAATATTCCTCGCATATCGACTGCGAGATCTGTCCCTTGCAGCGAACTGAAAACTGTCGGCAAAAATAAAACACAAAATCCCACTAATCCAACGGTAGCACCAATCCCTCTACCCCAGGTTAATTGTTCGTCTTTTAAAAAAATATTCGCTAAAATAATGGTTAAAACAGGCGTAGTACCATTAATAAGCGCAGAAAGACTCGTGGGAATGGTTTGAACCGCAAAATTAAAACAAATCCAAGGTATCCCATTTGCAAAAATGCCAATCACAAAACAATGGAACCATAATTTACGATGTTTCCAAAGGTGAACTTTTCTAAATTTCAATACAATATATAATAATAACACGCCGATCAATGTACGTAATGCCGTTATCGTTAAAGGTGCAATATCACCGACTGCGATTTTAATAAATAGAAACGACGGCCCCCACAGCATAGATAACAACAAAATTTCGAATAGGCCTTTGTGAAGTTTCATGATAATAGATCAATCGCCCGTGATTTTGCTTAAATTTACTTGGAATACTAGCATAATTTTGGAATATTTAGCAAGATTCCTGCATGTTCTTAACTTATTTCCGATCCTTGAACCAGCACTTCTCTACCTCCATTGCTTTGCATATTGCTCACAATGCCTGCCGCTTCCATGGTTTCTATTAATCGCGCAGCACGATTGTAACCAATTTTTAAGCGCCTCTGTAAATGCGAAATCGATGCACGCCGTGTTTCAGCGACAATTTGTACTGCAGAATCATATAAATCATCTTGCTCGCCACTTTCCTCTTCTTCAAATCCACCTAAACCAGACGAGAAAGAACGATCACCACTCCCACCTAAAACATCAATCGCATAATCCGGTTCACCCAATTGTTTAAGGGACTTAACAACCGCGTGTACTTCTTCATCCGACACAAAAGCACCATGAATACGAATGGGTACACCTGTGCCCGGTGGCAAATAGAGCATATCCCCATGCCCTAACAATTGTTCTGCACCTTGCTGATCTAAAATAGTCCGCGAATCAATGCGAGAAGACACTTGAAAAGCAATGCGTGTCGGCACATTGGCTTTAATTAAACCGGTGATCACATCTACAGACGGTCGTTGTGTTGCTAAAATTAAATGGATTCCGGCAGCACGCGCTTTTTGGGCAATGCGTGCAATTAACTCTTCAACTTTTTTACCAACAACCATAATCATGTCAGCAAATTCATCGATAATCACAACAATATGCGGCAGGCTACTCAAAGCAGGTCTTTCAGCACCCACATCCGCACTACTCCCCTTTGAAGCAGGTAACCAAAAAGGATCTAAAATAGGCTGATTTGCACGTTCTGCATCACACACCTTACGGTTATAGCCGACTAAATTTCTAACCCCTAAAGCCGCCATCAGCTTATAACGACGTTCCATTTCTGCCACACACCAGCGCAAGGCATTCGCAGCATCTTTCATATCAGTTACAACAGGCGTTAATAAATGCGGTATCCCATCATAAATGGAGAGTTCTAACATTTTCGGATCAATTAAAATTAAACGCACATCTCTTGGCATCGCCTTATATAATAGGCTTAATAACATCACATTAATGCCAACAGACTTACCCGAACCCGTTGTTCCTGCAACTAACAAATGGGGCATTTTCGCCAAATTAACAACGACGGGAATACCTGCAATATCCTTACCCAAGGCTAAACTGAGGTGAGAAGGAGATTCTATATATTGAGAGGATTCCAAGATCTCTCGCAGTCGCACCAATTCACGATATTCATTCGGAATTTCTAATCCTACAACGGATTTCCCAGGAATAACTTCTACAACGCGTACACGCGTTACTGTCAATGCGCGTGCCAAATCTTTAGCAAGTCCCGTAATTTTACTAACCTTTACACCCGCAGCTAATTCCATTTCAAAGCGAGTAATCACAGGACCTGGCTCGACCGCAACAACGTTTACCTGAACACCAAACTCTAATAGCCGTGTTTCGACTTCTCGCGATAAGGCTTCTAATTTGCTCGGGGAATAACACTCTGTCTGATTTTTGGGCTCAGCGATTTCTAATAACGTCACAGACGGTAATTCAGTATTTAAGGGCAACTGAGAACCTACAGGTAAAATGCGTGCGCTCGGAATCGCAGGTTTTACTTCTTTCATTTCTAAAAATTTTGGTTTTAAAGGTACAGCATCGATCACAACTTCTCTTTTTAGTTTTCGCGCACCCAGTGTTGGATCAACACGCTCGGCTTTAAGACTTTTCAGAACCCCTTTTCGCTCTTGATACCGTTGCTTCCAATTTTTTAAATAAGTTAATGCACAAGGTAATGCTGCACAAAAATTCCAAAACCCCAGCAATAATCTCCTACCCATTTTATCGATTAAGCCAAACCAAGAAAGTCCGGTGGTGAGGGTAACACCCGTCAAAAATACTGCCAATAACACAAGTGTACTGCCCAAATAACCCAAAAAAGGATTAAGCTCGGCGCTGATAATTTGCCCGCAAATCCCGCCCGCACTCACCGGCATTCCTTTGCTCCATATGCCGAAATGTAAGCTGGCAAGGCCACACCCAGAAACCACCGTTAAACCAAAACCAATAATGCGCAAGCCCCACAAAAAACGATGCGAATCATTAGGCTCAAAACGATTTTGGAAAAGTCGAATACTTCCGTAGCCAATTAATAGGGGAATCAGGTAGGCTATGTAACCAAATAAATAGAGGCATAAATCGGCGAACCATGCACCCGCCTCTCCTGCCGCATTTTGGATCCCCTGCTGAGGTGTCGTATGAGACCAACCCGGATCTGCCTCATGATAAGTGATTAAAGCAACACATAAAAAAATAGCCAAGGTCGACAGCAAGATAAAACTACCCTCTTGTAACCGACGCCATAGCACCAGGCGCGTAGCAGCTGTCAATCCAGGTTTAGATCTGGCTTTAGATTCTGGTTTTGAAAGGGTTTTTCGCTTTTTCTTCATGCTAACGCTGTCATCCACATTTATATACGACTTATCATCTATTTAATCATAAACACTATACCGCTTTTTTGCAGCTTAGCGTATATTACCTTGATTTGAAGCTGAGATCTTTATGCAAAATACCAAACACTGTCGATTACTCATTTTAGGCTCTGGTCCCGCTGGTTATACTGCGGCTGTGTACGCCTCGCGTGCCAATTTAAACCCCGTGCTGATTACGGGTATGGAAAAAGGCGGACAATTAACCACCACCACCGATGTTGATAACTGGCCAGGGGATATCGAAGGTCTAACAGGTCCTGCTTTAATGGATCGCATGGAACAACATGCCAAACGTTTTAATACTGAAATCATTTTTGATCACATCGCCGAAGTTAAGTTAAGTAGCAAACCCTTTGAACTTATCGGGGATTCCAAAAAGAGATACACCGCAGATGCGCTTATTATTGCAACAGGTGCCAGAGCCAAATACCTCGGCATTCCCTCAGAGCAGGCTTTTATGGGCAAAGGCGTCTCGGCTTGTGCAACCTGTGATGGCTTTTTCTATAAAAACCAAGGTGTTGCTGTTATTGGCGGCGGGAATACCGCTGTTGAAGAAGCTCTCTACCTATCGAATATTGCGGGTCATGTTACCCTTATTCACCGTCGTGATAAATTTAAAGCGGAAAAAATCTTAATCACACAATTAATGAAAAAAGTTGAGACTGGAAATATCACTATTTTGTGGAACACAGTGCTCGATGAGATTTTGGGCGATGAAACCGGTGTGACGGGCATTCGTGTAACAGAAGTCACAAGCAAAAGCCAACAAGATATTGCACTTCAGGGCGTTTTTATTGCCATTGGCCACGTGCCGAATACCTCCATATTTGAAAGTCAGCTCAATATGTTCAATAGCTATATCACCGTACAGGGTGGTTCTGCGGGCAATGCCACTGCAACGAATATCCCAGGCGTATTTGCCGCCGGAGATGTCGCCGATCATGTCTATCGACAAGCGATTACCTCTGCTGGCTCTGGCTGCATGGCGGCTTTGGATGCTGAAAAATATCTTGATGCAATGCAGGTAGCATCTTAGACTGACATCTGCTAATATCTCTTCATTATTTATTGAGGTTTGAAGCTTAATTATGGCCAAAGAAGAAGCGATTGAAATGGAAGGTACGGTCATCGAAAACCTACCCAACACACATTTTAGAGTACAACTAGAAAACGGACATATGGTGATTGCACACATTTCTGGCCGTATGCGTAAAAATTATATTCGAATTTTAATGGGCGATCGCGTCACGGTTCAACTAACCCCTTATGATCTCACAAAGGGACGCATTACCTTTAGAAACCGTGAGGCCAAAGAAATTAAAGAGGCCGAAGCCGCTGCGACAGAACCCAAGAAAGATTAATGCTCCCGCGTTGCAACAAACGTAATATCCGGCCAACGTTCGATGGTTAAATTAAGATTCACCATCGTGGGTGCTAAATAGGTAAGGTTATTGCCACCGTCTAAAGCCAGATTGCCGATCACTTTTCGTTCAAATTCCTCTAATTTTTTCGGATTATCACATCGAACCCATCGCGCGGTTGAAACATTAATCGTGTCGTAAACACAATCAACATTGTATTCGTATTGTAACCGATGCGCGACGACATCAAATTGCAATTCGCCAACAGCGCCCAGAATAATACGATTGTCGTTAATGGGTCTAAAGACTTGGGTAGCGCCTTCTTCTGATAACTGAATCAGGCCTTTTTGTAAGGCTTTTGCTTTCAGTGGATCTTTAGGTCGAACCGCACGGAATAACTCCGGCGCAAAATAAGGCACGCCAATAAATTTAAGATTCTCACCCTGCGTAAAGGTATCGCCAATTTGAATGGTGCCATGATTATGTAACCCAATGATATCGCCCGGCCATGCTTCCATCACCCGATCGCGCTCCCCTGCCATAAAGGTTAAGGCATTTGAAATTTGAATCTCTTTAGCCAATCGCACATGGCGCATTTTCATGCCTTGTTCGTATTTTCCAGAGCATATCCGTAAAAAAGCAATACGATCTCGATGCTGGGGATCCATATTCGCCTGAATTTTAAAAACAAAACCTGTAAATTTTGCTTCTGTTGCCTCAACACTGCGTGTTTCTGTTTCTCGCGATTGTGGCGATGGCGCATAGTTTGCAAAAGCATCTAAGAGTTCTTGCACACCAAAATTATTTAAAGCCGAACCAAAAAATACAGGAGTTAGCTCCCCTTTTAAATAAGCATCTTTATCAAATCCATGGCTTGCACCTTGCACCAAAGATAATTCCTCTCGAAATTCTTTGGCACTCTCTACACCAATTAAACGATCTAATTCTGGATTATTAAGACCTTGAATGACCTGCCCTGCTTGTATGCGTTCGTTTTTACCAGGTTGGTAAAGACAAATACTATCAAATTCTAAGTGATAAATGCCTTTAAAATGCTTCCCCATACCAATAGGCCAAGTCACAGGTGCACAGCGAATATTTAATATGCGTTCTATTTCATCTAAAAGATCTACAGGTTCTCGACTATCGCGATCTAACTTATTAATAAAAGTAATAATCGGTGTATCCCGCAAGCGACAGACTTCGAGTAACTTAATCGTTCGAGGTTCTACCCCCTTTACGGCATCAATTACCATTAGTGCAGAATCAACAGCCGTCAAGGTCCGATAGGTATCTTCAGAAAAATCTTCATGACCTGGCGTATCTAACAGGTTGATGATGCGATTTTTATACGGAAACTGCATCACAGATGTCGTGACCGAAATCCCTCGCTGCTTTTCTAGCGCCATCCAATCGGATGTTGCATGTTTGCTGGCTTTACGCCCCTTCACCGTACCGGCAAGCTGTATAGCACCTCCATACAACAACAGTTTTTCAGTGATCGTTGTTTTTCCCGCATCGGGGTGAGAAATAATGGCGAAGGTGCAGCGGGCAGGAAATCCCCCCGGCCCCCCTTTGTCAAAGGGGGGAATAATGTGTATGCTCATTGTGTTTTCGCCATTGGTAATCGTTGTTCAATTTTCAAATAAACCGCCGTTAAAATAACCAAAGTTAAACCAAAACCCCACTTAAAAGAGTCCGTTTTAAAAGCCCATATCGCAATGCAAGCTAAAAGCGTATTTAATGCAATAACGCCCCATAGCACTTGCGTGTTCGAATAACCTGCTCTGTGCAATCGATGAAAAGCATGCTCTCGATGCGCCATGGCCAAGTTTTCATGTCGTATAAACCTTCTAATTAAAGTCATCGTGGTATCAAACCAAAAAACACCATACAAAATAATCCAAACTGTGATAGGGATATGATACAAATGATCCGCAATCAACGAAAACAATCCCACCAAAAACCCTAGAAAATAGCTACCCACATCACCCATAAAAACACTGGCTTTGGGCCAATTCCACACTAAAAAACCCGCAACTGTTGCAACAAGTGTCCATGTTAACAACGCAAGGGGAATAGCACCTACATGCCAAAAAAAGAATCCCCCAATCCCAAAAACAAATAAGGCTTCCACCCCGGCAAGACCATCTATCCCATCCATAAAATTATAAAGATTAATAGACCAAGCAATACTTAATACCGTTAAAACCAAACCCGCCCAACCCAAGGTGAGTGTTGTGTAGCGCGATAAATGAAGCGCAGTCACATCTCCCAGCATAATCACACAAAAAATGGCCACCAATACTTGCACCAGTAGCCGCTTTCGTGCCGATAGCTCTCTGTGATCATCCCAAAATCCAACCAGTGAAACAACAAGCGTGCTTGGTACAAACAAAAGCAAATCGTGTACCGAAAATAAATGGTATACATTGCCAACAAGCAGGCAAAGAAACCACAATAAAACAAACACAACACCCGCTCCCAGCGGCGTTGCTACCTGATGCGACGATCGGGCATTCGGAATAGCAATAAGACCTTGCTTTACAGCATAGTAACAAAATAAACGCACCAAAGCGGCTGATCCTAAAAATAGCCCTAGGCCAACGATCACCAAAAATGAGTTACTCAACTTGTTTTCTCTTCGGCTTTAAATAATCCATAAGGGATTTTAACATAGATTGAAAGGGTGGATACAGCAGTTCTGCCCTATATATTTAGGGTAATTTTTTAACAGCGGCTTTAAAGGCATTGCCCCGCTCTTCAAAATTCTTAAACATATCGT
>DAORSV010000034.1:0-4820 GCA_035443705.1 Gammaproteobacteria bacterium | reverse complement strand
TTAACAGCGGCTTTAAAGGCATTGCCCCGCTCTTCAAAATTCTTAAACATATCGTAGCTCGCACAAACCGGCGATAACAAAACACCGTCGCCAGCTTTTACGCAATTAGCAGCGACGTGAACCGCATCTGTCATATTACTTGCACGTACGCAATTAACAACGCCATGCAATAAACTATATAATGTTTCCGTTGCTTCACCAATTAAAATAACGGCTTTGCAATGTTTTTGAACAACGGACATCAAAGGCGAAAAATCAGCATTTTTTCCAACGCCACCTGCAATCAATACCCACTTTCCAGAAATCGTATCCGCCAATCCTTGCAGGGTTGCCAGTGTTGCGCCGACATTAGTACCTTTGGAATCGTTAATCCAAGGCACCCCAAGATAATCAGCAACCCACTCTGCACGATGTGGCAATCCTGTAAAAGATTGTAATACCGATAACATCGATGCCATGGGCAATGCGATGCTTTCGCCGAGTGCCAATGCCGCTAAGGCATTAGCAAGATTATGTAAGCCCGATATTTTTAATTTTGATGCGGGTAATAACAGTTCTTTTCCTCTGGCTAAGCACAACACCTCTTTGTTTTTAATTAAACCATAGTGATTTTCTAAAGGCGCATCCGTTCCAAAGCTAATGGTTTTCATAATGGGGTCAGACCCCATTATTCCCGGCAACTGCGGATCTTCTCGGTTATAAACAATCGCTTCACAATTTTTGAAAATGCGATGTTTTGCGGCTTGATAAGCCTCGACCGAAGCATAACGATCGAGATGATCAGGACAAATATTTAAAACCGTTGCAACAACGGGTTTTAGCGAATGCGTTGTTTCTAATTGAAAGCTCGATAATTCAAGTACATATAAATCTGGTTTTTCTTTTAAAAGTGCCAATACGGGCGTACCGAGGTTTCCACCAACGCCTACACGAATACCCGCGGCTTTCGCCATTTCTCCCACTAACGTTGTTACCGTACTTTTTCCATTTGATCCGGTAATGCCAACAACGGGAGCGGTCGTACTTCTCGCTAATAACTCGATATCGCCAATGATCTCTGCTTGAGGTAAAAATGAATGGATAAGATCAGGGTGATCTTGAGAAATTCCCGGACTTAAAACCACTGTTTTGGCTTTTGCTAATAGCGCTTTAGGAAATACGCCTGTATAAACGGGAATATGTGGATAGCTTTTTTTTAATGCTGCTAATTTAGGTGGATTTTCGCGTGAATCCATCACAATAATAGGAATACCCTGTGCAACATAATGTTGAACGCAAGAAAAGCCGGTTTCGCCGAGACCGATAATGACTGTGTCTGTGTTATTATTCATTTATCCCTCATCCGCCCTGCGGACACCTTCTCCCAAAGGGAGAAGGAGAAACGTAAATAAGCTAAATTAGCGAAGTTTCAGTGTTGCTAATCCAAATAAAACCAATACCACGGTAATAATCCAAAAACGTACAATTACGCGTGGTTCTGGCCACCCTTTTAATTCAAAGTGATGATGAATAGGTGCCATTTTAAAAATACGGCGACCGGTTAATTTAAATGATCCAACTTGTAATATCACAGACACGGTTTCTGCCACAAAGACACCACCCATAATAAATAATACTAATTCTTGTCGCACTAAAACAGCAATAATGCCAAGTGCTGCGCCTAAACCGAGCGAACCCACATCTCCCATAAAGACTTGCGCAGGATACGCATTAAACCATAAAAATCCAAGACCTGCACCAACCAATGCCCCGCAAAAAACGGTAATTTCTTCGACCCCGGGAATATAAGGAACAGATAAATACGTCGCGAATTTCACATGTCCCGTCACGTAGGCAAAAATGCCCAATGCACCGCCAACTAACACAATCGGCATAATGGCTAATCCATCCAAGCCATCCGTTAAATTAACGGCATTACTCGTGCCAACGATCACAAGATATGTCAAAATAATATAAAAAAAACCCAGTGGCACAACAATATTCTTAAAAAATGGGATTAACAAACTGGTTTCGGCTGGTGTTGTGGCTTTCATGTATAAAAAAATAGCTGCTGCTAAACCCACTATCGATTGTAACAAAAATTTCAACCGCGCAGATAAACCTTTAGAATTGCGTCGCATTAATTTTCGATAATCGTCGCACCAGCCGATCATGCCAAACCCAACCATAACGGTTAACACTATCCACACATAGGGATTACGCAAATTACTCCAGAGCAGTGTTGCAATAGCAATCGCAAGGATGATCATGGCGCCACCCATCGTTGGGGTACCGGCTTTACTAAAATGACTTTGAGGACCATCATTGCGTACGACTTGTCCAACTTTATATTGCGCCAACCAGCGAATCATCGGAGGTCCAACGAATAAAGTAATAATCAATGCCGTCAGTGATGCCACAATTGCCCTTAGCGTAATATATTCAAACACGCTAAATGCGCGATAATACTGGGTTAAATACTCTGCAAGCCAAATTAACATGTGTGCGTTTCCTGGCAATTCGTTGTTAATGCAAAAACCACTTCTTCCATTCGCATAAAACGCGAACCTTTAATTAAAATCGTTGTATCTGAACTGATTTCCGAGTTCAATGCCTGAATTAATAAAGATTTATCAGAAAAATGCATTGCATTCTGGCCAAATGCCTGTATTGCTAATGCCGTCATGGGACCTACACCAAACATTTTATCAATACCTAAACTTTTAGCCTGAAGCCCCATCTCATGATGCAATTTCTCTGCATCTTCTCCCATCTCAACCATATCACCCATCACAAAAATCTGTCTACCCGGTAATTTTGACAATACTGTCAACGCAGCACGTATAGAAATCGGATTTGCATTATAGGTATCATCGATAATCGATACGCCCTTTAACCCTTTTTTAAATTGTAAACGCCCAGCAACTGACACAAACTTTTCTAATCCTGTTTTAATCTTCAACAAAGAAATATTCAATGCACGTGCAGCAGCTGCTGCGGCAATGGCATTTTGTACCATATGGAGACCCGGTATTTGCAGCTGAATTGTGATTGTACCGATATCCGTATTCAATTCAAATTGTGATAACGTGGGTTCTAAGATAATATTTTTTCCAAAAACATCCGCCGAATGCGTCATACCAAAGCTAATAATATGTTGACCCGCTTTTAGCAAACCACGCCAATAATCTGCGTATGTATCATCTGCATTAATCAGTGCTATACCCTGTGATTGTAAGCATTCAAAAATTTCGCCTTTTGCTTTTGCAATAGCCGATTTACTGCCAAAAACCTCTTGGTGTGCAATACCGGCATTGGTGATCAATGCAACACGGGGTGTTGCTAAGCGCATTAAATAGGCGATGTCACCTTGTTTACGCGCCCCCATTTCTATCACAGCATACTGATGCGTTGGCAATAAACCTAAGAGCGTTAAAGGCACACCGATTTCTGTATTTAAATTGCCTTGGGTGGATAATACCGAACCTTGTTCTGCCAAAATGTGTGTTAACATTTCTTTAGTAGTTGTTTTACCCGCACTGCCTGTCAGTGCCACCATGGGTATTTGAAAAGACTGTCTATAGGCTTTTGCAAGCTGCCCTAAGGCGAAAACCGTATCTGGTACCAACAAGGTTGGTAATGTTGTATCAATTGGACGACTAATAACAACACCCACAGCACCACGCGCTTCGGCTTCGTGAATAAAATCATGACCATCGACTTTAGCACCCGGAATCGCAATAAATAAAGTGCCTGGTGATACTTGACGAGAATCTGTTTTGACATCTTTAAAAATAACATTTCCCCGGGAGATGTTGGCCGCACCCATGGATTCGGCTGCAAACGCTAAAGTTAAAGTAGACATAGCATTCTCCGTTCTAATGCTGCCTCTACAACAAGCTTATCTGAAAATGGCATTTTCTCTGTTCCGATAATTTGATAGGTCTCGTGCCCTTTGCCTGCAACCAGGATAATGTCCTCAGCTTTTGCATTTTTAATAGCCGAGTCAATCGCTTTAGCACGATCATATTCAACAATCACTTTAGTCGGGTTTTTAAGTCCTTGTATCATCTCTGCCATAATTTGCGTGGGATCTTCCGTTCTCGGATTGTCTTGGGTTAAATATAAGTGATCACTTAAGCGTTCGCCAATGGCTGCCATTACAGGGCGTTTTCCGCGATCGCGATCGCCACCACAGCCAACGACACACCACAATTCACCCACACAATGTCCCCGCAAGGCTTCTAAAACCAAAGCTAAGGCATCCGGCTTATGCGCATAATCGACAATGACCAAAGGCATCTCTGTATTTCCGCCAAAGCGCATCATCCGCCCAGGAGCCGTACTGATCGCTTTAATTGCTTTTAATACTGCATTCAGTGGAACACCCTGTAAACAGACCGCCGTCAGCGCTGCCAAAATATTGCTGACATTAAAAAGTCCTAGCAAATGAGAGCGCAATTCACCCTCGCCCCAAGGCGTTTTTACAGTGGCACGAATGCCATGCTTATCTAAAACAACATTATCTGCAATAACTACATTATTTCCCCCCTTTGAAAAAGGGGGGACAGGGGGGATTTTATGACACGAATATCCCAACACCCGCCCTGTTTTATTCAATGCCTTAAGTTCAGTAAACAACACCCGTCCAAAAGCATCATCTAAATTAATAATCGACTGTTTTGCTTGAAATTCCGTAAATAATTTTTTTTTAACTTCACCATAGGTTTGCATATCCGGATGATAGTCTAAATGATCCCGTGTTAGATTTGTAAAAATAACGGTATCAAATTCTACCCCTGCTACGCGATTTTGATCTAAGGCATGCGAAGTCACTTCCA
>DAORSV010000033.1:0-17067 GCA_035443705.1 Gammaproteobacteria bacterium | reverse complement strand
AGCAGCATTGCCAAAAACGGTAACACCTCCGGTTTAACACGCCTCGCTCGTTTCCGAGTCGCCCCCACTCAAAGGGGGCGAACAACAACAGAATCAGAGTAAGTTAAGGCAACTTTAAGAAAAAAATAGGGATAAATAAGTCTCTGTGTCGTATAAATATCGGATTGTTTCTTGCTCCTTCCATTGGTATTCTGGTGTTATCTAGGAACAGATTGAAACAATCAATACGAGTTAGTTATGATTCAAAAAATTAATCCGCGTGTGGACATTGCTTTTAAGAAAATCTTTGGCGTGGAAGAAAATACCGATTTGCTGATTTCTCTCATTAATTCTATTGTCGGAGCAGAAGATCAGGTGTCAGAAGTGATTCTGCTTAACCCTTATAATGCGAAGAATTTTAAGAATGACAAGCTTTCTATTTTGGATGTTAAGGCCAAAGGCATAAGCGGCAAAAGGTTTAATATTGAAATTCAAATCACGGATGAAGCAGATTACGATAAAAGAGCACTGTATTATTGGGGCAAGCTTTACACAGAGCAACTAAAGTCTGGCGAAGACTATGCGTTGCTCTCTAAAGCCATTGGCATACATATTCTTAATTTTACTTCTATTCCAGAAGTTGATAAATATCATAATGTCTTTCACATTACGGAAAAAGACACAGGTCTATTGTATTTTAAAGATTTGGAGCTTCATACCATAGAGCTGAAAAAGTTTTCGGAGAATCCCAAAGAAGAACTGGTTGATCTTGTCGCGAAAGTCAAAAATTCATTGGATATGTGGGCAGCATTTTTAACCCGTCATGACTTATTGAATAAAGATCACCTGCCTGTTGCATTAGATAATCCCGCGTTGAAGAGAGCGCTAACTGTGCTCCATATCATGAATTTTGAAACCGATGAAGAAATAGATCTCTATGAAGATCATCTCAAATGGCTTCGAATCGAGACGAATACGCTGAGAAACTATGAGGCTAAAGGGGAGCTCAAAGGAAAATCTGAATTTTTACTACTTTTATTGCAACATAAATTTAAAATAATACCCGTGCATTATCAACAAAAAATAGAGCAAGCTAACGAGCAATATTTACGGAAGTTGTTAAGCAGGGCATTGGAGTGTTCAGCGATTGAAGAGGTCTTTGAAGAAAGAGAGCTTCAAGAGAGCTAAATAGTTTAGTGATCATCCCCTCATTTCAGTGACCCTACAAAAAATTTTACATTTAGTTGTTGACCTTAATTTAAAGTTGTGGTTTAATAGCTCCTAGTCAAGAGAAATAGCAGACCTAAAACCAAACTGTTCCAGGCTAAAATAGGAGAGCAAAAAATGGCGGTACTAACACCAGAATTACAAAAAGAACTCGTAAAAGTTGAGCTCGAGAAGAAAATGCGTGGAGAGATGAAAGATGCTTTAAAGGCTGTAGACGAGGTTCGAGAACTTAACGAGAAAGAAAATGCAGCCTTGATTGCTGATATCAACAAGATAATGGCTGGCAGAGACGCCTGGTTAAAGCAAATGCGCGAAGCGCAAATGCGAGAAAAGCGTAGGGCGCTCACGCTTACAGAAGAAGAAGCACTTAATGATCAAGCTAATCAGCTGCTTACAGATGCTCGGAATTTTATTGCTAATTTTAAGTACGAATCCGATGAGACACCTGATGTTGATCCAAAGAATGCAAATAAAACTGGATTAGAAGGGATGCTATCAAATTTTGGCAGTGATTTAGGTTTAGGTGATAATCCAATTTTTAATTTTTTAGGGAAGTTGTTTGCATTTATCATGCATTTTATAAAAGGGGTCAAAGAAACGTTCAATCCCGAGAAAGCTCCTGCTGATGTAGTAGAGGATTTAGTAAAAGAAGGTTCGTTTGATGAAGCGGAGCTCGAGTTAACAAAGCAAGAAAATGAGCTAATTAATAAACTCAAGCCGTTTGCAGAGCATAAAGGCAATGAGGAAATAAAAGAAGCATTAGAAGCGTATGAAACTCAGTTAGCAGGACTTAAAAAGGGAGTTCCCGTGCTTAATGATAAAGATGAACAGGAAAGTGTTCTAGCATTGAAACAAACAACGGGAGCCTATAGAGAACAGGTTTTAAGCCTTAGGACTACGATATTTAATAGAATTTCTTCTACGCTCACTCCGGGATTGATCGCACATGCAGCAGTGGTTAGTGAAACAGAGCGAAAGGCAGCGAAGGAAAAGCAAGTGAGTGAATTGCAGAGGGTACATAATGCGATAGGAGACGAGGGCAAGCATGCTCGGGAGGCTTTACAAGCACGTATGAATGCTCTAAGGGTTGATGTAGCAGATCTAGAAGCCAAACGTCTGGCTGCTGTTGCAAAAGAAGCAAGGTTTAGAAAAGGCGTTCAGCTGCCGCAGGGTAAGGCTGCAGAGCAAATTAGAGGGGCATTTGAGCTCAACAAACCGTTATTTGATGCAGAAATAGCAAGACAAAAAACATTCGCAAAAGCGAAAGCGGATGCTGCAGCAGCGGAAATAGCGCATAGAAGAGCAGTGGAGCTGACGCAGACAAACCGCCAAGCGGCAGTGGGCACCACCCATGTCTAGTTTCTCTAATAACTTCCATTGAAAAAATGGAGGTTTGCCTTAACAAAACAAAAAGCCTGTATTAGCAATAACCCAGGCTTTTTTTATGGCCAAAAGATTTTATGAGACAACCCAGATCAATAGACAAGACAGAACAATTATAAAATAGCTATAATAAAAAAGTTGGGCAAAGCCAAACAAACTTAAACCCTGATCCTTAACCCAAATTTAGGTTAATCAAGAGCCATGTTTAGACCTTTTTATGCTTTTATTGGATTACGATACACACACGTAAAGCGGAAAAACCACTTTATCTCGTTTATCTCCCTGATGTCCGTCTTAGGCATTGCCTTAGGTGTTGGTGTCCTTATCGCCGTCCTGTCGGTAATGAACGGCTTTAACCGCGAGATCCGCGCCCAGATGCTTAGCGGCACGCCACACATTACCGTAGGGAAGATCGGCGACAACTTATTAGACTGGCAGCCCATTATCAAACAGATTCGAAAAAACCCCAAAATCATTGGCGCTACGCCTTATATTTATAACCAAGGCATGCTTTCTAGCCTCAATACCGGGCGGGTACAAGGCATTTTGATTCGGGGTATCGATCAGAAGCAAATTAACGATGTCTATCCCTTAGCGGAACATTTAACCAAAGGGAATCTCAAAAATTTAAAATCAGGAGAGTTTGGGATTATCTTAGGCAAAGGCATTGCCAACTACTTTGGCGTGAGCGTTGGCGACAAAGTGAGTTTGATTACACCTGAAGCTTCCGTCACCCCGGCAGGCTTTTTGCCGCGTATTAAACGCTTTACCGTCGTCGGAATCTTTAAAATAGGTGATTTATACGATGACAAACAGGCCTTTATTGATATAAAAGATGCAGATAAGTTGTTTCGCATGCACGGGGCGGTGAATGGCATTCAACTAAAAGTGGCAGACGAACTAGAGGCACCGCGTATTGCGCGAGAGGTACGTAGAGATTTAAATGAAGATTATTCGGTTATGGATTGGACCCAAGAATTTGGTAATTTTTTTAAAGCATTACAAATCCAAAAGACTGTCATGACTTTTATTTTATTGCTGATTATTGCGGTTGCGGCTTTTAATTTAGTCTCTAGTTTAGTCATGATGGTTTCTGATAAGCGATCGGATATTGCAATTTTAAGAACACTGGGGGCCAGTAAGCGAAGCATTATGGGTATTTTTATCGCGCAAGGGAGCATTATAGGCCTAGTGGGTACCGCACTTGGTGTGATATTCGGTCTATTTTTAGCGTTGAATGTAACCGGGTGGGTGGATAAAATCCAAGAAACCTTCAATGTCGAATTGGTTGCAAAAGATGTATATTTGGTTGGATTTTTACCTTCGGAAATTCATCAGATTGATATCGTTTATATTGTTATTTTAGCGCTGATCATGTGCTTTATTGCAACGCTATATCCTGCATGGCGTGCTGCCAGCATTCAACCAGCGGAGGCATTGCGTTATGAATAAAAAAATTCCCGTACTTGAATGTAAAGACGTCTTTAAAGAATATAAAGATGGCAATACACGCGTAAAAGTGCTGATGGGAATTTCGGTTGCCATTAAACGCGGAGAGCAAATTGCCATTATGGGCCGATCGGGATCTGGCAAAACAACGCTTTTACAAATGTTGGGTGGATTAGATTCTCCCACCTTGGGCGAAATTTGGATGAATGGACACAACCTTCATACCTTGCCTGAGCAGGAATTAGAAAAAGTCCGTAATCAAACCATGGGTTTTATTTATCAAATGCACCACTTGCTACCCGAATTTACCGCCCTTGAAAATGTGGCGATGCCTTTATTAATCGGGAATGTAGAACCCTATATTGCAGAAAGACGCGCGGCGGAGTTATTAGATCAAGTGGGCTTAAAATTAAGGCTAAATCACCGTCCAGGAGCGCTTTCGGGCGGCGAGCGTCAACGTGTTGCGATTGCACGTGCGCTTGTGAATAACCCCGATTGTGTACTGGCAGATGAGCCCACTGGTAATTTAGATGATGAAAATGCCCATCACGTATTTGAAGTGATGCAAGCGCTTAATCGAACGCACAAGACCAGCTTGATTATTGTAACGCACGATTCCGAATTGGCGGCAAAAATGGATCGGTCGTATGTGTTACATGGGGGTCATTTGTCTTAGGGCGATTACTGCGGTCCGTCCCTACAGATGATTCGTTAAATTAAGAAAAAAAATGACAAACACATTCATCACTAGCGTTATCAGCTTCTTTTTAGGTATTATTAGCCTTCATTTTTTCCGTGAATTACCCAGCGTCGCGCTTGTAATGATAATCATTGTTGCTGTAGGCAGCATTTCATGGATTCCACAGTGTCAAAAATTCAAACCCCAGTTATTTTTAGCTTATTTGATCGGCTTTTTATGGGTGTTATTGAATGCCAAATCTGTTGTCGATCACCGGATCCCAGACCACCTTGAAGCAAAACCCATTAGCGTCGTCGGCATTATCGATAGTATTCCAGAGCATCGGGATAATACAACACGATTTGATTTTAATATTCAACACACATTACCAGAGTCACTTTGGCCTAATCCAGGACGCGTAAAGCTACGATTTAGAAATCCTACAATGCCGTTACACGTTGGCGATCAATTGCAACTAACGGTTAAATTAAAAAGACCACAGAGTTATGCGAATCCGGGAAGCTTTGATACAGAGCGACATTTATTTCAACATCACATGGTTGCCGAGGGCACGGTCGTTAATAAATCGAGCCGACACGGAAATCTTACCCCTACAAAAATAAACGATTCTGTCTTAAGCCATCCCATCGATCGCCTCAGAATGTGGCTGTTAGAAAAGATAAATCGTGCATTAAAAAACAGTGAATATTCAGGCGTTATCGATGCCTTAGTGGTCGGCCTACAGTCTGGTATTACGAGTGAACAGTGGAAAGTACTAAAGGATACGGGCACGGTACATTTGGTTGCTATTGCCGGGTTGCATATTGCCTTTGTAACGGGTTTTGTTATGTTAATTATTTTGCAGATTTGGCAGAGATTGCCGAGAAAGCTATATGAAATAATTTTTCCAAAATTTTTGAAAATACCCGTCTCTTTGTTAACCGCAGTGGGTGGATTATCTATCGCATTTTTCTATGCGGCATTAGCTGGATTTTCTATTCCGACACAACGAGCAGTGGTTGTCATTAGCACTTTTATGGTGAGTATTTTAAGCAAGCGCCATGCTTCTGTCTGGCAAAACTATTTTTTAGCGCTGTTTATTGTTGTGTTATTAGATCCCTTATCCACATTAGCACCCGGTTTTTGGCTCTCGTTTGGGGCTGTGGGGCTTATTTTATATGGCATGAAAGGCCGATTACACCCCAAAGGACTGTGGTGGAAGTGGGGGCGTATTCAATGGGTGCTTTTCTTAGGGCTCTCGCCTATCATGCTCGCTATTTTTGGTATGACATCGTTAATTGCACCCCTGGCAAATTTTATTGCGATTCCCTGGGTTGGGTTTTTGGTTTTGCCTTTTTGTTTACTGGGTACCTTATGCGTTACTTTTAGCACTGGTTTAGGCACATTTTTTTTAGATATCGCAAACGGATCTTTATCATTACTTTTTCCGGTATTGCAGTGGCTTAGTGAATTTAGAGGCGCCACTTGGGTTAACGCAACCCAACCCTTATGGTCGATATTGATAGGATTTATGGGTGTCTTATTGATTTTATTACCCAAAGGATTCCCTGGAAAAAATATCGGATTTATTTTTTTATTGCCAATATTTTTAATAAAACCTGTGATGGTTGATCCGAATACCGCACGCGTAACGGTATTAGATGTGGGACAGGGACTGGCATTGATCGTAGAAACTCAAGGTCGTGTGTTGGTATTTGATACAGGCCCTAAATTAAATCCGGGTTTTGATACGGGCGATCGAGTCGTTGTGCCTTTTTTAGCAACACGTGGGCGAAATAATATCGATGCATTAGTGATTAGCCATGGCGATAACGATCATGCAGGTGGCGCACGTTCTATTTTAAAAGCGATGCCGGTTAAAACGATTATAACCAGCGAACCCAAATTATTTCCGGAATACAATACAATGGCTTGTTTTGCAGGGCAACAGTGGGCATGGGATGGGGTGCACTTTGAAATGTTGCATCCAACAACGGTAATGACTAAAAAACGAAATGATCATTCTTGCGTTTTAAAAGTAACAGCGGGTACGCAAAGTATCTTGTTAACTGCAGATATTGAGGCAAAAAGCGAACACAGTATTGTCGAAAATATGCCTGAAAAATTGCCGGCTACCGTTATGCTGGTACCACATCATGGTAGTCGAACCTCTTCAACACTTGAATTTATTCGCGCGATTAATCCTCAAATTGCAATCATTCCGGTGGGGTATTTAAATCAATATGGACATCCAAAACCGGATATTGTTGAGCGCTACAAAAAAGAAAATATCATAGTGCTGGATACCGTAAAACAGGGAGCAATTTCATTTATTCTGAACCAAAAAAACCATAATAATAGCGTGGATATTCATGCGTATCGGCAAGAAAATCAGCGTTATTGGCATTCGGGGGGATTTTAACCCAGTTTACAATTTAATACCGATCTACTGTAAACTATGCTTATTATAGAAATACAGGAAGAATCATGTCTGTTAATTATCTAACTTCTGCTCAGGTTTATCGCCGTTTACTGAAGGCTGCTCTGCCGTATTGGTGGGCCTTTGTTTTAGGTGTTTTGGGTAACGCCCTGATCGCAGCATCAGATGGTTGGATAACTTATGGCTTAAAACCACTCATTGAAAAAGGTTTTATTGCCAGGGATCCGATCTTTATTCGTTGGATTCCCATTATCGTGATTACGTTTTTTATTGCGCGTGGCGCTTCTTATTTTGTCGCAAGCTACTTTATGACCTGGGTTGGGCGCAGTGTTGTGCGTGATTTTCGTCGGAAAATGGTCACACATTTAATGTGTTTACCGGCATCTTTCTTTGATCAAAAAACCAGTGGCGAATTGCTTTCTAAAATTAATTATGACGCTGATCAAGTCGCAGAAGCCATCAGCGAAGCCATTACCAGCGCTATTCGAGGTGTATTTACAACGGTTTCTTTAGTTTTTGTGATGTTTCAACTAAATTCTCGCGTTACATTATTGCTACTGGTGACAATTCCGATTTTGGCATTGTATATCAATAAAATTAGCAGAAGGATGCGAAAGCACAGTGGTCAAATTCAAATTACCATGGGGCGTGTCACGCACGTTGCAGCTGAAGTTGTTGGTGGGTATAAAGTGATACGCACCTTTGGTGGAAAGGACTATGAGAAACAGCGATTTGAAGATGCAACAGCCGCGAATTGGACACAAGAAATGAAGATGACGGCTACAGCGGCTTCTAGCGTATCAGGTATGCAATTAATCGGGATTTGTGCATTAGTGACCTTTTTATATCTTGCCATGTTGGAACCCGGTAATATTTTGGGCACGGCAATGTCGGCGGGGACTTTTGCAGCGATGGCAACAGCCATTTTAGGCTTACTGAGACCCATTAAGCAAGTTGCAGTTGTTAATAGCACTTTACAAAGAGGGATCGCCGGTGCACGGAGTATCTTCGCGTTGCTCGACGAACCCACAGAACCTGATCTTGGAACAGAAAAACTTGACCGTGCAATGGGGGAGATCGCTTTTCAAAATGTTTCTTTTCATTATGCCGATTTTGAAAATCCAGAATTTGTTTTAAAAGATATTTCTTTTACCGTTAAACCGGGAGAAACCGTTGCATTGGTGGGGCGCTCGGGGAGTGGGAAATCAACATTGGTGTCGCTGTTGGCGCGGTTTTATGATTGCCAAGCGGGCATGATAACACTCGATAAACACGATATTCGGACATTACATTTGGAAGATTTTCGCCGCCAATTTGCATTGGTAACACAGAATGTAACGTTATTTAACGATACCATTGCGAATAATATTGCTTATGGTGATATGCGCAATAAATCGCGGACAGAAATTGTTCGTGCAGCCGAACTTGCGCATGCCTTGGAGTTTATAGAACGCTTACCCAGTGGATTTGATACCGATATTGGTGAAAATGGTGTTCGATTGTCGGGTGGGCAAAGACAACGTATTGCCATCGCACGTGCTATCTTAAAAAATGCACCTATTTTAATACTGGATGAAGCAACAAGTGCTTTGGATACAGAATCTGAAAGACATATTCAAACAGCGCTAGAAACCTTAATGAAAGATCGCACGACTTTTGTGATTGCTCATCGTTTATCAACCATTGAACGTGCCGATAAAGTGCTTGTATTGGAACAAGGTTCGGTTGTGGAATTCGGTACCCATAAAGAATTGTTAATTTTGAATGGTCGGTATGCAGCGCTTCAGCGCGCACAATTTACAGAGCAGACAGAACATATCGCAGAACTCGGAATGGAATCTGTAGCAGTAGAATCGGTGGAAATAGATGCCTAATTGGGACAAACTGTGGTATCAAGATCGCGTTGTTTTATGGCCTTTAATACCACTTTCTATGCTGTATGCAAACATTATAAAATTACGTCGCAAATGCTATAATCTCGGCGCTTTTTTTAAAAAAATATTTTTTGCAACGAATTCAAATCCTGTTGTTCCCATTATCGTTGTCGGGAATATCACCGTTGGTGGCACAGGTAAAACGCCTTTGGTGATCCATATTGCCGAATATCTGATAGAGCGGGGGTGGCAACCGGGTATTATCAGTCGTGGTTATAAAGGCAAACATCGTAAACCAACAACGGTAAATTCCAAAAGCGATCCCATCATCGTTGGTGATGAAGCTTTATTATTTGCAAAACGCTTAGAATGCCCGATTGTGGTTGGAAAAGATCGTTGTGCCGCATTAAAAAAATTATTAAAAATAAATGCGCAGAATACAAAAGGGTCTTCAAATGCGATTGATGTCGTTATTTCCGATGATGGTTTGCAACATTATGCATTAGATAGACATATTGAAATTGCAGTCGTAGACGCAGAACGCCGATTTGGGAATGGGTATTGTTTACCCGTGGGGCCTTTGCGTGAACCTGAAAGTCGTTTGTCTAGCGTTGATTTGATTATTCATAATACCGGTATTTTTTACGGGGTACTCGAAAAGGCGATACCAAAAAACGAGGACGCAAATGTCTATGGAATGCGGTATGTGCCAGATAAATTATATAATGCTTTTCAGACTGATCGTCAGGTATCATTGGCTACGTTTTGTGGTCAAACTGTTCATGCGATTGCGGGTATTGGAAATCCGGAACGTTTTTTTCAATTATTAAGCGATTATGGTCTTATTGTTATCAAACATGCCTTTCCCGATCACCATCGATTTACGCACAAAGATATCTATTTTAGAAATGAATTTCCGGTTATCATGACAGAGAAAGATGCCGTAAAATGTACAAAATTTGTTGATTTGCGACATTGGATTTTGCCAATAAAAGCAGAAGTTGATTCACAGTTTGATACGAAATTATTAGCTTTATTAGAAGGACAGTATTATGGATAAAAAGTTATTGGATATTTTAGTGTGTCCGATTTGTAAGGGAAAATTGGTTTATAAGAAAGATCAGAAGGAACTGATTTGTAAATTCGATCGCTTGGCTTACCCCATACGCGATGAAATTCCCATTATGTTAGAAACCGATGCACGAGAAATGACAACAGAAGAAGTCGAAAGCGTGTAGCTAACAAAGTCGTTATTCCTGGGTTTCTCCTGTCTCGGTACTCTTGCTTTTATACGCACGGGGATCCCGTTTGCCCGAGCGTCTATGTCCACCATAGCGGCGTTTGTTCTGTTGAGATCGAGGAGGGCGTTGAGCAATCGTTTTTTGTTCGCCGGGATTAACAGGTTGAACAGATTCAGGCACCGCTTCTAGATGTGGTTTTGGTGTTTCATGCAGAACAGGTGCAGGTGCCACATGCTGATCATGTTGATCCTGTTGATGCTGTTGAATATCTGGCTCTGTAGCAGCTTGAGCAGACTCTACAAAAGGCACATGTGGCAAATGCATCACCTCGGGTGTTTGTTGAACCTGTGGTTGCTGTTCTGTTACAGCAGGGAGAACAGGCATAGCAGACACCACAGCGATTTCTTCTTTCGTGGACAACGGTTGTTGTGTTTGTGCAGCATTAAGATTCGCTCGTTGTGCTTGAGAGCGTCTTCTTTGCAAACCGCCGCCGGGTCTTCGGATATTTTCAGTAGCACCTTGTTGACCCTGTTGCTCTTGTTGAACTCTTTGCTGGCGTTGTGGCTGAACATTCTGTTGTTGTGGCGATTGTTGCATTGGTCGCTGTTGCGACCGTTGGGGTGATCTTTGCTGTGATCTTTGTTGTTGTGGACGTTGCGCTGTTCTAGCAACAGGCGTACGCTTTTCTAATCGCGGCGCTGTGTTGGTATTATCTTTGGAATCGGTTTCTGCGGCAAATAAGCTGCTGAATAACCGTTTAATTAAACCTGGCGTTTCTGGCTTATTTAAGGGAGCGCGAACAGGCGGTACTAAGGGCTTGACAGTAGGTGCTACGTAAGCAGCGCGCGTTGTGGATGTCATTTCAGGTATTCTGACGTCCGGTTTTGTTGTTAGTGTATAACTCGCGGCTTCGCCTCCACGTCCAGCATCCTCTGCTCTGATGCGCTCTACAACATAATGTGGCATATCAATGTGTTGATTCGGCAAAATAACAATTTTTATTTTATGGCGTTCTTCCATCTGTATTAACGATTGACGTTTTTCATTCATGATGTAAGTAGCGACTTCAACAGGCAATATAGCCCGTATTTCAGCCGTATTTTCCTTTAAAGCATCTTCTTCAATCACACGTAAAACAATCAAGGCGAGCGCCTCTACGCTTCGAATAGTGCCTTGTCCTTCGCATTTTGGACAGGTTGTACGGCTGGATTCGCCTAAAACAGGTCGTAAACGTTGACGCGACATTTCAAGCAATCCAAAGCGTGAGATTCGGCCAATTTGAATGCGCGCGCGATCCATGCTAACGGCTTCTCGCAGTCTATTTTCAACCATACGTTGGTTGTTAGCCGACATCATGTCAATAAAGTCAATCACGATTAATCCGCCCAGATCGCGTAAGCGAAGCTGTCTTGCAATTTCATCGGAGGCTTCCAGATTCGTATGATAAGCAGTCTCTTCGATATCGCCGCCTTTTGTTGATCGAGCAGAGTTAATATCAATAGAAACCAGGGCTTCGGTATGATCAATCACTAATTCACCACCCGAACGTAATTGAACCCTACGGCGAAAGGCAGATTCGATTTGGCTTTCGATTTGGTATCGATTAAAGAGGGGAATCGGATCTTGATACAACTTAATGCGATTTAAAAAATCGGGTCGCGTGGTTTTAATATGCGA
Organism: Gammaproteobacteria bacterium; assembly: GCA_035443705.1. Taxonomy (GTDB): domain Bacteria; phylum Pseudomonadota; class Gammaproteobacteria; order UBA6186; family Azoamicaceae; genus CADEGZ01. Next base: position 5,118 of record DAORSV010000033.1, on the reverse strand, counting down.
GAGCACATTTTCGTAAACAGTGGGATCATCAATAACCACTTCTTCAATGTCGGGACGAAGGTAATCTCGAATGGCACGAATAACAACATTGCTTTCTTGATAAATCAGGCAAGGTGCAGCGCTGCTATCGGCGGCTTCTTTAATGGCTTTCCATTGGCTCAGTAAAACCTCGAGATCCCATTTCAATTCTTCGGCGCTTTTACCAACGCCTGCGGTTCTAATAATCAAACCCATATCGTCGGGGAGGGGGAGAGCGCTTAAGGTTTCTCTGAGATCAGCGCGTTCGTCGCCCTCAATGCGACGCGAGATACCGCCTGCGCGTGGATTGTTTGGCATCAAAACAAGGTAGCAACCTGCCAAGCTAATAAACGTTGTTAAAGCAGCTCCTTTTGTACCCCTTTCTTCTTTGTCTACTTGGATTAAAATCTCGCGCCCTTCGCGCAAAACTTCTTTAATATTATTTCGGTTGAGCTCTTCTACGCCCGAAGAGGCAAAATATTCTCTTGAAATTTCTCGAAAGGGAAGAAACCCATGACGGTTTCCACCATAATCTACAAAGGCAGCTTCTAAACTGGGTTCGACGCGGGCAATTTTACCTGAAACAATACTCCCTTTTTTTTGTTCTCGTCCCGGGCTTTCGATGTCTAGGTCATAAAGCCATTGTCCATCCACTAACGCTACGCGCAACTCTTCTCGTTGAGTTGCATTGATCAACATTCTTTTTGTCATTTAAAACTACACCATAAATTAATTCACCACGCTGTAGGAGCGAACGCTGTGTCTGCTCCGAATATAGAGCGCGCGAGGTGATGCCAAAAAACCTTTCCTAATTCATTATTGAAAAATAGGAATCTAATTCTAACAAAACTTGTGCCTGCTGACTAGCAGAACTATCCTTATCGTGAGGGCAGACACGGCAGTCCGCCTCCACTTTTTAGTATATCAGATGCCTAATGTGTTTCAACTTTGAGGATCAATCGTGTTACAATCCAGCATGGTTAGTTCATCGTCTCATAAAATTCCAAAGGTCCAACAAGTTAAGATTTCCTCCGAATCCGCGGGGCAGCGCTTGGATAATTTTCTTTTTACTTATCTAAAGGGCGTTCCAAAAACACGCATTTATCGGATCATCCGAAAAGGAGAGGTTAGGATTAATAAAGGGCGCATCAAGCCCGAGTACCGATTAGTCGCGGGAGACACACTGCGTATTCCGCCCGTTCGACAAGGAGAAGAGAGATCAGTTATTGAACTTTCTCAAAACGACAAGCTGGCACGTTCTATTTTAGATCAAATCCTTTATGAAGATGATGGCTTATTGGTGATCAATAAACCGGCGGGCATCGCCGTTCATGGTGGCAGTGGTGTGAGCTTTGGCGTAATAGAGGCCATTAGATATCTTCGTGGATCCGAAAAAAGCTTAGAATTGGTGCATCGCTTAGATAGAGATACTTCGGGTTGCTTAATGATTGCCAAGCGTCGTAGCACATTGCGTGCAATTCATGAACAATTACAAACGGGTGCGGTAGAAAAAGTTTATTGGGCTTTGGTGCAAGGTCGTTGGCAGGGTGGGGCTTCGGTTTCAGCACCTCTTAAAAAAAATCAATTAAGTTCTGGAGAACGGATTGTCCGAGTCTCGGAAGATGGACAGCCTTCCTTAACTGAATTTAAGGTATTAGAAGTATTTGGAGCGGACACTGTAGGGGCGGACCGCTGTGTCCGTCCTTGCCTAACATTAATGGAAGCTAGACCCAAAACAGGACGTACGCATCAAATTCGCGTACATGCAGCACACGTAGGTAACCCCATTGTGGGCGATCCGAAATATGGCGATAATCAATTTAACACGTTGATGAAACAAAAAGGGTTGTCTCGTTTATTTTTACATGCTCGGAAACTTACTTTAACTTTGCCGGGGCATGAAAATCCACTTTCAATTGAAGCGCCTTTAGATAAACAACTGCAAGCCAGCCTAGATAAGCTGACGGAGGAAATGCAACATGGTTGATGAACAAAACATCTTACAAACCGTTTTATTAGAGCATATTAGAGAACAACGTCGCGCAAGACGTTGGAGTATGTTTTTTAAATTAATCTTCCTTGGGTTCCTGATTTATTTATTTACATCTTTTTATAATCGCGATTTACCGCAGCCCATAAGTCTTGGGCAGCCACATACAGCAGTTATTGATGTCTATGGTGAAATTGCCGCAGAAGATCCTGCGAATGCGGATGACATACGGGATGCCTTAAGAACGGCTTTTACAACGAAGCAAGTCAAAGGTGTTATTCTAAGGATTAATAGCCCAGGTGGTAGCCCTGTACAAGCTCGACAGATTTTCTCTGAAATTCGCAATTTAAAAAAACAGCACCCCCATATTAAAATTTATGCGGCTATTGAAGATTTAGGTACTTCTGCAGCCTATTTAATTGCTGCGGCAGTGGACAACATCTATGCCGACAAAACCAGTATAGTGGGATCTATCGGCGTCAAAATTGATTCTTTTGGTTATGTCGAGGGCATGAAAAAAATTGGTGTGGAACGGCGCCTATATACGGCAGGCAAATACAAAGGTATTTTAGATCCGTTCTCGCCGCGTAACCCAGAAGAAGAAGGCTTTATCAACGAACAATTAAGAACAGTTCACATGGCCTTTATTGAAAATGTACGCGAAGGTCGTGGTAATCGATTACGTGAAACCCCTGATATCTTTTCGGGATTGTTTTGGAGCGGTGAACAGGCGCTAACCCTGGGTTTAATCGATGGCTTTGGAGACGCTCAATTTATTGCCAAAGAACTTATTAAAATTGAAAATTTAGTTGATTACACGCCTAACCCTACCTTGTTGGATAAGCTGGCCCGACGCATGGGCGCTTCAATTGGACAAACTTTGTTATTGAATGCAGGCTTGATACAGAAAGGGGCGCGTTAAGCGATCGAGCAATGGGGTTTTCCATTGACCCCATTGCTCTTCTGTGAGAATATCCTCAGGTCTGTGCGCCCGTAGCTCAGTTGGATAGAGTACTTGGCTTCGAACCAAGGTGTCGGGAGTTCGAATCTCTCCGGGCGCACCATAATTTCTAACAGATATACGAACGATGAAACCTAAAGTTAAAAAACGCTGCGCTTGGGTTACTGATGCGCCTATTTATATTAGCTATCACGACTTAGAATGGGGTCTTCCTATTTATGACGATCGTTTATTATTTGAATTTCTCGTATTAGAGGGAATGCAAGCTGGATTAAGCTGGCTAACCATTTTAAAAAAACGCGATAACTACCGAAAAAGTTTTGATAATTTTAATGCCGAAAAAATTGTGAAATATGATCAGCAGAAGATTAATGAATTGCTGATGAATGAAGGCATTATTCGAAATAAATTAAAGATCGCATCCGTGATTACAAATGCACAATCTTTTTTACGCATCACCCAAGAATTTTCTAGTTTTTCAGAGTACATTTGGGGATTTGTTAATGGTCGCCCTATACAAAATCGATGGCAAAACATCACCGAAGTACCCAGCACCAGTGCCATTTCAGATCAGCTATCAAAAGACTTAAAAAAGCGTGGTTTCAAGTTTGTCGGAAGCACAATTTGTTACGCTTTTATGCAGGCAGTCGGAATGATCAATGATCACACTGCCGATTGTTTTCTTTATAATCTGCGTAAATAAACTGTGATGTCTCACATCTCATGAAACATCACAAATATAAGGCTTTCCAATACGAATAGAATATTAAGCTTCGCTGGGTAATTCGAGCGATATGCCTAATAAACCAATCACATTGTCTTTTGTGTCTAAAAGAGGAACCTTATTAGAAACAACCATCACCTGACTACCATCCTCCAATACCGATGGCTCTTGCACCAGTTTAGGCATTTTGGACTGCATAACTTCCAGATTGTTTTGATTCCAAACATCTGCCATCAAGGATGAAACTGCCGGTAAATCATGATTTGTTAATCCAACTACCGCGTCTCTAGAGGCTAATCCAAAAGCTTTGGCTTGACGATCGTTACAACCCTGATATACATTGTTACGATCTAGCCAATAAACATGTCCAGGCATTCCGGCGATCAAGCGTTCTAGGTCGATCACTTCTGAAATTTTCATGTCTTAAATCCTCCCGTTACATTTTTTTCAAACTTCCTCATTATAAGGCGTAACAAAATCTAGATCCACTCAATACTCAGGATTTGAATAACGATTAAGAATAAGATGATACGTAATTTATTATTATTATTTCAAAACGATATCGGAATTCGCATTTTGGAGTCTATTTGACACTCTGCGCCGGCTTCGTGTACGAGCTGAAGGATCGTGTGAAATTCACCTTTGGGATCTATAAAATTTTGATTTAAAAGATAGCCTTCAATATAGAATAGCAATAGGTTTTCTTCTTTCGGCGATAGGATATTTTTACCTTTCTTACCATACTTATTTAAAATATATTCCAACATGGCAGATTGAATGGCATCATTTTTCTCGGGTAGCGTTTCAACAGAAATCTTTGGTTTTGGAGTTGTAAATTGCATGGGCCGAGAGCCCGTACCGGCAAATGAAGTACTGGAAGGCTTCAAGGCATCATACTTAAATTGAATCGCTTCAAGTTGCTCTTTTATCGCTTTAATACTCACACTAAATTCCTCCCTGTGTCTCGATGTTGGCTTCTAATCCATAAGAAAGCTGTTTCAAGAACGAAGGATATACTAGAATATGCGTTATTGACAACTCTATCTTGTGCTTTTTTTTAATTTTCTGCATAGAGGTTGTAAAGAAGGAGAGGCGGTTGCGAAAAGCCCGGTTTGTTTGATACAATAATTCAGATAACCAAACTATATTAGGGGGAATCCGTCCATGGTTGTTACTGAAGCCGCTCAAAAGCATTTCTCGAATTTATTACAAAAAGAAGAAATCGCAGGCATGAACCTACGCGTGTTTGTGGCAAATCCGGGCACTATTCACGCTGATGTATCCGTTACGTATTGTCCACCAGGAGAAGAAGTGTCAACGGATGTTGCATTACCCTTCGAGTTTTTTAAATTATTTATAGACGCGGATTCTCAAGATTCACTAACAGATGCGCGTATTGATTTTGTTGAAGATGCTTTAGAAGGG